>NZ_CP019225.1:478981-532268 GCF_010222815.1 Synechocystis sp. CACIAM 05
CAGCTCAAGTTGTTTCCATTCTAGATACCCCGCAGCTTGCTGCGATTGGGTCTTTCATATGTTGCTGGCAATATTGAACAAAACTTTGGAGGGATCCTGGGGTCGCTGTCATTACTACATTTAGAACGATTTGACTATGATTACGCTATTTGAAGAAGTGGTTGGGGTTTGGGCAGTTTCCCGTCATCTAGCTCCGTTAACAAACTCAAAACCTCCTGGGCATTTTGCAATGCCTCATCATAGGTATCACCGTGGGTAACCGGCTGCATAACCGATTCAAAATCTGGAAGGAAGACCACAAAGCAGTTATCCGCTTCTGACCACTGAATAACAATCGTATATTTCATTTTTAGTTCCCCTCCTGATCGAGTTTTCGTAATTTTGCCAAACTTTCCATTACCTGCTTTTCGAGGTAGGGTTTGGCATCATTGCTATCCTTGCCTGCCATGATGATAGCTTGTGGAAGACTTGGGTGAGTCCATTTACTATGACTTCCCTTTGCCGGTTTGATAGTAAATCCTGCCTGCTTTAATAGTGTTTTAAGTTCGCGAATTTTCTTTGGCATAAACAAATTTTGAACTCATTCAATATGCCTCCGTTTCCAAGAAAAATTTAGTCACTAAATTAAGATTTTGTCAGATTGAGTAATTTACCTTGTACCGACTCTAAAATTGAATTTCGCAAAAACAAACTGGCATTGATAATTTCAACCCCAATTAATTCTCCCTGCCCATTCAATTCTGCGGTGATATCCGGGCTGATTTCCACGCTATCTGCTTCCGGTTCATCGGTAATCACTAAATGTAGAACATCCTCCTGTTCAAAATAGCGAATTTTGGGATATGTCTCAGAAAAAGCCATAAGGGGTGTACCTCCCTATTCTTAAGCGAAATTTTATCTGCTGACGAGTTGTCGCATGAATAGTTATCGGCGTCACAACATCTCCAGAGGATTCGTAAGGAATTACAACCAACTGAGTTTGATGTCTCCCAACAACAACATAGCGTCCCGTTTCATTGTCATAGTAACGCTCATCAGCATATTTAAGAATTTCTTCAAGCTGCGACAACTCAAATCCCCGCTGTTCGGAACGATATTTGAGATAATCAGACCAAACAATGGTTGGCATACACATCGGAATCTAGTAATTGACAGAGGGACAGTTGAGCAAAATCCCGTCCCTCAGATTAACCTAACTACCCCCAATGCGAGCCACGTCCTTGGCATTCTCCTCAAATGCCGCATTCAGGGCATCATCACCGCTCAAACCGGCCTCTAAAGCATTTTTAATCGCCTGTAACACCCGTTTATAATCCCGGGGCATCACTTTAACAAATTTAGGAATACTTGCTTCCCAATCTGCTAAAACAGCTTTAGCTTTTTCACTGCCGGTGTAGTTAACGTGGTTTTGGATTAACTCTTGCAGATCCTTAATTTCTTCGGGATCTTCGAGTTTTTCTAACCCCACCATGGCCTGGTTGCAACGGGTAGCAAAATCTCCAGTTTCGTCGAAGATGTAGGCCACACCGCCACTCATGCCTGCAGCAAAATTCCGTCCGGTTTGACCGAGAACCACGACCTTACCGCCGGTCATATATTCGCAACCATGATCGCCCACCGCTTCCACCACCGTATTGACGCCGGAGTTGCGGACACAGAACCGTTCTCCCACCATGCCAGAAATATAAACTTCCCCAGCGGTGGCACCGTAGAGACAAACGTTACCAGCAATGATGTTTTCCGAAGCGGTAAACGTGGACCCCTTGGGAGGATAAACAATAATTTTGCCGCCGCTTAGGCCTTTGCCCAGGTAATCATTGGCATCCCCCTCTAGTTCTAAAGTCATGCCTTTGGGAATAAACGCTCCAAAACTTTGACCCGCACTGCCTTGAAAATGGAGATGCACCGTGTCTTCCGGTAGCCCTTCCCAATGGCGCTTGGTGATTTCGTTGCCCACAATGGTGCCCACCACCCGGTTGATGTTGGTAATGGGTAACGTAGCTTTGACTTTTTCCCCCTTTTCAATGGCCGGTTGGCAAAGTTCCAGCAATTGGGTCATATCGAGGGAATGTTGCAGGCCATGATCCTGGGGAATTTGGCAATAGCGCCCCACTTCTGGCCCCACTTCCGGTTGATGGAGCAGAGGAGACAGGTCAATGCCTTTGGCTTTCCAGTGAGCCACCGCTTTTTTCGGCTCCAGAATTTCCGTATGACCCACCATTTCGTTGATGGTACGGAAACCGAGTTGAGCCATAATTTCCCGCAGTTCCGTGGCAATGAAAGTCATAAAGTTGACTGCATGGGCCGGATCGCCGGTGTATTTGGCCCGCAATTCCGGGTTTTGGGTGGCAATGCCCACGGGACAGGTATTTAAATGGCAAGCCCGCATCATAATGCAACCGAGGGATACCAACGGCGCAGTGGAAAAACCAAATTCTTCGGCTCCCAGTAAAGCGGCGATCGCCACGTCCCGGCCAGTTTTCATTTGCCCATCGGTTTCCACCACAATGCGGGAACGGAGATTATTCAACACCAAAGTTTGATGGGTTTCCGCTAGGCCCAATTCCCAGGGCAACCCAGCATGTTTAATGGAAGTTTGGGGCGATGCTCCTGTACCACCGTCGTAACCGGACACCAGCACCACATCGGCATGGGCCTTGGCCACCCCAGCGGCGATCGTACCTACTCCCACTTCCGAAACAAGTTTGACGTTAATGCGGGCTTCCCGGTTAGCGTTTTTCAGGTCGTGGATTAATTCCGCCAAATCTTCAATGGAGTAAATGTCATGGTGGGGCGGGGGAGAAATTAAACCTACCCCAGGGGTAGAATGGCGTACTTTGGCAATCCAGGGATAGACCTTTTTACCGGGCAGTTGACCCCCTTCGCCGGGTTTTGCGCCCTGGGCCATTTTGATTTGAATTTCTTTTGCTTGGGAGAGGTACAAACTTGTCACCCCAAAACGACCGGAGGCCACCTGTTTAATAGCACTGTTTTTGGAATCCCCCTGGTCATTGGTCCAAGTAAAACGCTCCGGATCTTCCCCCCCTTCCCCGGTGTTGGATTTACCACCAATACGATTCATGGCGATCGCCAGGGATTCATGGGCTTCTTTGGAAATCGATCCGTAGCTCATGGCCCCGGTTTTAAAGCGTTTCATAATCGCTTCAATGGGTTCCACTTCTTCGAGGGGAATAGATTCTCGGTCTTGGAAATCCAGTAAGCCCCGCAGGGTAAAGAACTTTTGGTTTTGTTCATTAACCAGGGCGGCGTACTGTTTATAAAGCCCATAATTACCTTCCCGCACCGCCCGTTGTAGTAAGTGAATGGTTTGGGGACTGAATAAATGTTCTTCTCCATCCTTACGCCATTGGTACTCACCCCCCACATCGAGGGTATGCAAATCACCAGGTCGAGGAGCAAAGGCATGGTGATGGCGCAAAATGGCTTCCTGGGCAATTACACCTAAATCAGAACCTTGGATGCGGGAAGAAGTGCGGCAGAAATATTCATCAATCACACTCTGATTTAAGCCCACCGCTTCAAAAATTTGGGCACCTCGGTAACTTTGAATGGTGGAAATGCCGATTTTAGAAGCAACTTTAATTACCCCTTTGGTGGCGGCTTTGATATAGTTTTTGCAAGCGGTTTTGTGATCTACATTAACCAGTAAACCTTCGGCGATCATACCGTCCAAAGTTTCAAAAGCTAAGTAAGGATTAATGGCTCCACAACCGTAACCGAGTAGGACAGCAAAATGATGAACTTCCCTCGGTTCCCCAGATTCCAATACTAGACCCACCTTGGTACGGGAACCGTTGCGAATCAAATGGTGATGTAACCCCGATACTGCCAGCAGAGCTGGAATAGCCGCTTTTTCTGCACTAACTTGGCGATCGCTGAGAATGATTAGGTTAGCTCCTTGGGAAATGGCCTGGTCAGCCTCCGTAAATAAATTATCTAACGCAGTTTTAAGGCCCGCTTCCCCTTGGTTAGGGTCAAACAAAATATCTAGGGTGACGGATTTAAATTCATTGTCGTCTAAAGCTTTGAGCTTAGCTAAATCTTCGTTGGTTAAAATTGGAGTTTTCAACTCAATTAAGCGGCAACTTTCTGGCCGAGGATCAAGCAAATTACCTTCACCGCCAATGGTGGTTTCTGCGGAAGTAATAATTTCTTCCCGAATGGAATCAATGGGGGGATTGGTAACCTGGGCAAATAATTGTTGGAAATAGTTGTAGAGTAATTTGGGCTTGTCAGATAGTACAGCCAACGGAGTATCCGCCCCCATGGAACCGATCGCCTCCACCCCATCCCGACCCATGGGAGCTAGGAGAATACGCAATTCCTCAAAGGTGTAACCAAAGGCCATTTGTCGCTGACGCAAACTTTCTGCATCGGTGCCAGGAACATTGCCGGGGGAGGGTAATTGCTCCAGGGATTTCAAATTAGCCGCTAGCCATTCACCGTAGGGATGCTGACTGACAATCTCCTGCTTAATTTCTTCGTCGGCAATGATGCGCCCCTGTTCCATATCTACCAAGAACATCCGCCCTGGTTGTAACCGTCCTTTTTTGGCCACCCGCTCCGGCTCAATGGGCAATACCCCCGCTTCGGAAGCCATAATTACCAAATCATCCTTCGTCACGTAGTAGCGGGAAGGGCGCAGACCATTGCGATCTAAAACCGCCCCCATCATTTTGCCGTTGGTGAAGGCAATGGAGGCCGGGCCATCCCAGGGTTCCATCAAACAGTAATGGTATTTATAAAACGCTTTCTTTTCCTGACTCATGGATTCGTGGGCACTCCAGGGTTCGGGAATCATCATCATCACCGCATGGGGTAAAGAGCGACCAGCCAGGTAAAGCAATTCCAGCGCATTGTCAAAAATGGTGGAATCACTGCCGTCAATGTTAATTACCGGCTGAACTTTGGCCATATCATCCCCAAACAGGGACGATTCAAACAACGCTTGGCGGGCCTGCATCCAGTTAACGTTGCCCCGCATCGTATTAATTTCGCCGTTGTGGGCAATGTAGCGGTAGGGGTGGGAGCGCTCCCAACTGGGAAAGGTATTAGTACTAAAACGGGAATGAACCAGGGCCAGGGCACTTTCCATATCCGGGTCATGTAATTCTGGGTAATATTGCCCCACTTGAGCGGTAGTCAGCATCCCCTTATAAACCAGTGTCCGAGCTGACAAGCTAGCCACATACCAATAGGTATCAATTTTCGGCGATCGGATTGCCCCGTGGGTCAACTTACGGATTACGTATAATTTGCGCTCAAAGTCCAGGTCATCAGTCAAGCCTTCCGGCCGGGCAATGTAAACCTGTTGCATAAACGGTTCACTGGCGATCGCCGTTTCCCCCAGGGGTTCGTTCTGAGTAGGAATGTCCCGCCAACCCAAAACTTTTAAGCCTTCTTGGGCAACAATGTCATTGAATTTTTGACGAGCTTCAGCCCTGGCCAGTGGATCGGGGGAGCCGTAAATGTTGCCTACTGCATACTGCCCCGGAGCAGGAATGGTAATGCCTTCCGCCCCAGCTACTTTTTGGATGAATTTGTGGGGAACTTGGATTAAAATACCGGCCCCATCCCCGGTGTTTGGTTCACAGCCACAGGCCCCCCGGTGCTCCAAATTAACCAACATTTGCAGGCCCTGCTCCACAATGTCGTGGGAAACTTTGCCCTTCATCTGCACAATAAAACCTACCCCACAGGCATCATGTTCATTTTGCGGATCGTAAAGACCTTGGACTTGGGGGGCGAGGTGAGAGCTGTTCATAGGACTGGTAACCGTACAAAAGTTTGGAACGAGGGGGTGAAGACCTCCGTGGCAGGGCATTCCCCGGTTTTTGAATTGTAGCGGTCATTACGGGGGGGAGGTAGGTTTCCTTAATGAATCTATTAAGTTTTGCTCAAATTTCAGATTCTTTGTCGAGAAAAGGTAACAAATTTAACTATTTTGTTGTGGTTAGTTCCAGCGTTGAACAATTCCCCCTAAATAATGTCTAAAAGTCATCAGTTAAACTGAAGGTCAGTCCCTAGCTGCTGGAGACCACTGGTATGAGCGTAGCCCTAGATTGGCAAATCGTTTATCCCAACAGTGATGGACAACCCATGGCCGACAACACCAAGCAATTCAGTTGAATTGTTCTATTAAAAGAAAATCTGGAGTGTCTTTTTGTCGATAACCCTGATGTTTTTGTGGTAGGGGATCTGCTCTGGTATCCCGTGGAGGGTAAGCCAGAAATTCGAGTTGCCCCCGATGTGTTGGTGACTTTAGGCCGACCCAAGGGCGATCGGGGCTTCTACCGTCAATGGCAGGAAGGTAATCAACCGCCCCAGGTGGTATTTGAGGTACTATCCTCCGGTAATCGTCTGAAGGAGATGAACAAAAAAAGAGACTTTTATGATTTTTACGGCGTAGAGGAATACTATGTCTATGACCCAGATAATAATGAACTGGTGGGTTTGCAACGGTGGCAGGGGAAGTTAACGGTCATTGATGAAGTGGAGCATTGGACGAGTCCCCGTTTGGGCATCCACTTTGAACTTACCCCGGAGAATTTACAGATTTTCTATCCCGATCGCCGTCCATTTTTAGGCACTGTGGCTCTGGCGGCGTTGACGGAACAGGCGGAAAAACGGGCAGAGTTAGCTGAGGCGGAAAATGCTCGCTTGAAGGAGTTACTACGGCAGGCAGGGATCATTGAGTTTTAACCTCGGCGGGCTTTGACTTTAAATCCATTCTAATCACACTAGCCAAATCAACTGGCCACTAACCCGCCTTCGTTACCGGGGAAATTGTTTAAGGTGGAGTAAAAAGGAACGCAATCAATTGGCGCTATGTTGATCCCATTTTTGTTTAAACTTACCCTCCCCTTGGCCAGCGGCATTGCCCTCTCAAGCTGTGGAACGTTACCGGAGGCAAACCTTGGAAATGCTGAAGGCAGTCAAACTTCCCCTGAGCCGACCAATTCTGTGGAGATTGTGCAAGCTAATCAACCGGAGATTAAAGCAGTGCCAGTGATCGATGGTTTAGAACATCCCTGGGGTATGGCTTGGTTACCCAATGGCGACATTTTAATTACCGAACGGCCGGGACGACTCCGCATTGTCCGTGATGGCATTTTAGAGCCAGAGGCGATCGCCGGGGTGGTGGCAGTTTCCACGGTTTCTGCCCAACAACTGTTTGCTTCCCAACAGGGGGGCTTACTGGATATTGCTTTGCATCCCCGTTTTGCAGAAAATCGCTTTGTCTATTTCACCTACTCCCACGGCACCCAACAGGCCAATCGCACTAGGGTGGCCCGGGCAGTTTTTGATGGAGAAAAACTGACGGATTGGCAAGTCATCTTTGAAGTGGGACAAACTAAGCCCGGCGGTCAGCACTTTGGCTCCCGCTTAACTTGGTTGCCGGACGAAACTTTGTTGGTTTCTATCGGCGACGGCGGCAATCCCCCGGTGGAATTGGAGGGAGATTTTATTCGTCAACAGGCCCAAAATCGGGCTAGTCACCTTGGGAAAATTATTCGCATCAATGACGATGGCACCGTGCCTGCCGATAACCCCTTTCGCAACGACCCCAAGGCGGCCCCGGAAGTTTGGAGCTACGGCCATCGCAATATCCAGGGCTTGGCCTATGATCCCGTCACGGAACAGGTGTGGGCTACGGAGCACGGCTCTAGGGGGGGGGATGAACTGAATTTAATTCAAAAGGGAAAAAACTACGGTTGGCCGGTGGTGTCTTTAAGTAAGGAATATAGTACTGGTCAGCCCGTTGCCCCTGTCACATCCCGCCCTGATATGGTGGACCCTGTCCAAGTTTGGACTCCGGCCATTGCCCCTTCTGGTTTAGCCATCTACAACGGCGATCGCCATCCAGAGTGGCAGGGAAGCATTTTTGCTGGGGGGTTAGTGGACAGGGGCATCCGCCATTTACGGCTCGATGAAAATAACCAAATTATCGATGAAACCACTATTTCTATTGGCCAAAGGGTGAGGGATGTGCGCCAAGGCCCCGATGGCCATGTTTATGTTTTAACTGATCAAAATAATGGGCAATTACTGCGACTGGAATCGTAAATCCACTGACTAAAGCTCCAACAATAATCTAATTTCTTCCCCAAAAACTATCCGCTCTCCCAAAAGCTGACTTGCAGCAATTTTAGGAGAGCGGTCTAGGGGGTCAGCTTGGTTGAAACCTAACTGCCGGAAGGAACTTTAAACGTATCTAATTCGGGTTTTTAGGAATAGTTACCTTAAAGAACGGCCCCGGCCCACAGCCGGCTAACTTCAACCAAACGACCCAGGCACATACTACTTTCTACCATGGGCATCACCTCCTGTATTCCTTAACGGTACTGACTTAAAGGGTGGACACTCCCCAAGGTAACTCAACTTTTTTTGAAAGGCAAGACAAGCGGCTCGGAATTTTTCCACGGTGGAAATTTGACTGCCCCAATGGAGGTGGAGATAGGAAGCCTGAACGGAGCCCACACACCACCCATCCGTTGCTTCTTGGTCTATGACCAGTAGCCCCCGTTGGCGATAGAGAGCTTGGTTAGGGAGTTTGGTCATCTGGGAACGGTGAAATTCGTGGCCCCGTAGGGATTCTGTCTGCCATAACCAACTGTGGGAATTGACCACCTGGGCTTGGCGGTACCCCAAACTGAGTTTTCCCCCCATGGTGACGGTAGTGGGGAGAATGCCCACCATGGAAAAGGTTTGTCCGGTGAAGTCTGTAATGGCTTGGCTGAGATACATCAAACCACCGCATTCCCCATATATCGGTAGCCCCTGGTTAATTAGTTGCTGGAACTGATTTTTTAACTGCTGGTTAAGGCTGAGGGTTTCCGCAAATAGTTCGGGAAAGCCACCACCAAGGTAAACCCCATCGATGGCCGGCGGAAGTTCGGTATCTTCTAAGGGACTAAAGGGAATGAGTTCAAAACCACAGTGGGTGAGTAAATCTAAGTTATCGGCGTAGTAAAAGTTAAACGCTTGATCCTGGGCGATCGCCAACCGGGCTTGGGGAGATTTTTGGGGAACATCAAACAAGCTCATGGGACTGGGCAAATTCCTGGGGGTTTCCAAGAGCGGGAGAAGTTTGGGCCAATCCAATTGCTGGGCGGCCACATGGGCTAACTGGTCAAAATATTGCTGAATTTGGGGTAACTCACCACACGGAACTAAACCCAAATGGCGATCGGGCAGAGTTAAATCCTGCTGACGAAAAAATACCCCCAGAATGGGAATATGCAAAGGCTCCAAAGCAACTTTGAGCAATTCTAAATGGCGATCGCCTCCCACTCGGTTGAGGATTACTCCGACTAAATTTACTTCCGGTTGCCAATGGCGATAACCCTGGACAATGGCGGCAACGGAACCGGATAAACGCTGGCAATCCACCACAAAAACGATGGGCAGATGGAGCAAGCGAGCAATGTGGGCAGTGGAACTGTAATCGGTCAAACCTTGGTAGGGCACCCCGTCAAATAAGCCCATTACCCCTTCAATCAAACTGTAGGGAGTGCCTTGGCTGTGATAGTGGAAACACCTTTGTACATAGGCTTCGGAAGTTAAAAAGGGGTCTAGGTTACGACAAGGCCGCCCCGTAATTTGGCTGTGGAACATGGGGTCAATGTAGTCCGGCCCCACTTTGAAGGACTGCACCCTTAGTTTTTGCCGGGCCAGATAGGCCAACATGGCCAGGGTGATGGTGGTTTTGCCGGCACCGCTTCTTTCCCCCGCAATAATTACCGTCATTGTTTTTGCTTTTCCTTGACCTGTCCCAATTCCCGAGTAATTAAATTTTCAATTAACTCTAGCAACTGTTCCTGACCCCAATTTTTGTAAAGGTGGGCGGCGATCGCCATGGCCCCGGCTCCCACCCCTTCTTTGACAAAGCCCTGTTCATAGACCCGCAGTTGAGGATAAATCGACGATGAAAAACTGAGTTGCGGAGCTAGTAGGGACACTGGGGCAAGCAAATTTGCCAGACCAACCGTATCACCACTGGCATCTTCGCAGACCCATTTGGTTGTACCCACCACTAGGCGGGAAAAATCCACTGCTAGATTCCGTTGTCGAGCCAAGGTTTGGATCAGGGCATATACCGCCAACATCTGGGTTCCCCCGGCTAACATCACCCCCGTGCTATGACTAGCGGCGATCGCCATACCGGCCACGACCATTTGCATTGGGTCACCAACGGTGGCCACCACTTCCATGGCATTGAGATGCGGGGCACCACAGCTCAGACCTTGGCGTACCAGAGCTAATTTTTGTTGATGGTTGCAATGGGGATGACTACTGTTCACTTTGCCCCCAGCGTCAATGCCTAGACCTAGCAGTACCCCCAGGGCTGTAGTAGTGCCCCCCACCACGCATTCGCTTAGCACTAAGTAACTTTCGGCATGTTCCTGGGCTAACTGTGCGCCCCACTGCAAACCCTGCTGAAAAAGATGCTCCACCAAGGCCAACGGCAATGCCTGCCCTGTGGAAAGACAGCGGGCGGGTTGTCCCCCCAGATCAACGGCCGGCACCGCTGGAGGAACAGGTAAACCGGAGTTAAACAAATACACCGGGGTATGGAGGGCATCCACCAACGCTTTGGTGATGAACACCGGAGAAACCCCAGAAATCAGGGGAGGTAAGGGATACGTTGCCTTTGTAGTAGTTCCCTCGATTAAAAATTCCGCATCGGCGATCGCCGTCAATTTTCGGTCAGCGGGGGTTTTACCCGCCGCAGAAATGCCCGGAATTAAACCAGTTTCCGTAAAGCCCAACACACAGACAAACACCGGTGGACAGTGGCCATGGCGCTCAATCCAGGATAAAGCTTGGTCAGACTGGGTATAAACTGTCAACATATTTCTGCAAGAGTGGGCCCAATTGGGAAAATCAACCTCAAATCCATTGGAATAGCCTTTTTTCAACCGTAAAAATCCAACTTTCTCTCTTCCCTTCTTCCTTCCATCTGATTATGGTTACGCCAATTAACTACCATTCCATCCATTGCCTGGCGGATATCTGGGCTATCACCGGAGAAAATTTTGCCGATATTGTGGCCCTCAACGATCGCCATAGCCATCCCCCCGTAACTTTAACCTATGCCCAATTGCGGGAAGAAATTACAGCTTTTGCCTCTGGCCTACAGAGTTTAGGAGTTAACCCCCATCAACACCTGGCCATTTTCGCCGACAACAGCCCCCGGTGGTTTATCGCCGATCAAGGCAGTATGTTGGCCGGAGCCGTCAACGCCGTCCGTTCCGCCCAAGCAGAGCGCCAGGAATTACTCTACATCCTAGAAGACAGCAACAGCCGTACTTTAATTGCAGAAAATCGGCAAACCCTAAGCAAATTGGCCCTAGATGGCGAAACCATTGACCTGAAACTAATCATCCTCCTCACCGATGAAGAAGTGGCAGAGGACAGCGCCATTCCCCAATATAACTTTGCCCAGGTCATGGCCCTAGGGGCCGGCAAAATCCCCACTCCCGTTCCCCGCCAGGAAGAAGATTTAGCCACCCTGATCTACACCTCCGGCACCACAGGACAACCCAAAGGGGTGATGCTCAGCCACGGTAATTTATTGCACCAAGTACGGGAATTGGATTCGGTGATTATTCCCCGCCCCGGCGATCAGGTGTTGAGCATTTTGCCCTGTTGGCACTCCCTAGAAAGAAGCGCCGAATATTTTCTTCTTTCCCGGGGCTGCACGATGAACTACACCAGCATTCGCCATTTCAAGGGGGATGTGAAGGACATTAAACCCCATCACATTGTCGGTGTGCCCCGGCTGTGGGAATCCCTCTACGAAGGGGTACAAAAAACGTTTCGGGAAAAGTCCCCTGGGCAACAAAAGCTAATTAATTTCTTTTTCGGCATTTCCCAAAAATATATTTTGGCCAAACGCATTGCCAATAACCTGAGCTTGAACCATCTCCACGCTTCGGCGATCGCCAGGTTGGTGGCCCGGTGCCAAGCCTTGGTGCTTAGTCCTCTCCATTACCTCGGGGACAAAATTGTCTACCATAAGGTACGCCAGGCCGCTGGGGGCAGACTGGAAACCCTCATTTCCGGAGGAGGGGCGTTAGCTAGACATTTAGATGATTTTTACGAAATCACCAGCATTCCCGTCCTGGTGGGCTATGGCTTAACGGAAACGGCCCCAGTAACTAATGCCAGGGTGCATAAACATAATTTACGCTATTCCTCTGGTCGTCCCGTTCCTTTCACAGAAATTCGTATTGTTGACATGGAAACCAAGGAGGATTTGCCCCCCGAAACCCAAGGTCTTGTGCTAATCCGTGGTCCCCAGGTTATGCAGGGCTATTACAACAAACCGGAAGCCACCGCCAAAGTTTTAGACCAGGAAGGCTGGTTCGACAGCGGTGACTTAGGCTGGGTAACGCCCCAAAATGATTTGATTCTCACCGGTCGGGCCAAGGACACCATTGTGCTCAGTAACGGGGAAAATGTGGAACCCCAACCCATTGAAGATGCCTGTTTGCGCAGTACCTACATTGACCAAATTATGCTGGTGGGCCAGGATCAAAAATCCTTGGGGGCTTTGATTGTGCCCAACTTCGATGCATTGCAAAAATGGGCAGAGACGAAAAATTTATCGATCACTGTGCCGGAACCGTCGGCTAGCAGTGAAGGGATGCAGGCTAGTGGTTTGTATGACCCCCAAGTGGTGGGGTTAATGCGGTCGGAGTTGCATCGGGAAGTGCGCGATCGCCCTGGCTACCGAGCCGATGACCAGATTAAGGATTTCCGTTTTATCCCAGCACCATTTTCCTTGGAAAACGGCATGATGACCCAAACCTTGAAGCTCAAACGACCAGTGGTAACCCAAACTTATCAACATTTAATTGACGAAATGTTTGAACGCTGATATTGCGTTTAGAAGAAGAATAGGGGCTCGGATCAAATTCCGGTGCCCGCTCAAGACATGGCAAAAGGTGATAAAACCTAGCTTTGGTTGGTGAGTAAGCTTGCGGCAAGTTCGATAAGATATACACATCAATCTTGTGAAAACACCATGCAGGGAACCCTGAACGAAATTGATCTCCGGAGTATCCTGCGGCTCATTGAATTGGGCCAGCGGACGGGGCAACTTTTCGTTGAGGTCTATCCCCATCAGAGTTGTGGTCGGGTTTTGCTAGACAAAGTTGGCTATTGGTTTTTCTTTTTTGTAGATGGTAAGTTGGTTTACGCTGCGGATCAAGACTGTGGCAATTTGCGCCGCCTCCAGGATTATCTCCGTCACCATGACATTGCCATTCCCCTGGGGGAAATAGAGCTGGAAAGCCTAGCCCTGAACCACATTCCCGAATACGCCTGTCTGTGGCAATTACTTTCCAAAAATATTCTCACCCCCGCCCAAGCCCACCGCATTGTTCTAGGGATGGTGCAAGAGGTGCTGTTTGATGTGTTGAGTTTACGCCAGGGAAATTTTGTTTTTGCCTTGGGAAGTGCCCTAGAGCCGCCCCTTACTTCCTTTGCAATTACCCCCCTATTAACCCACGTCGGGCAACAAATCCAAGCTTGGAAACAGTTATACCTACGCATCCAATCCCCCGACCAACCGGTGGCGATCGCCAAGGATCCGGAATTGGCTAGTAAAATACCGGCCAAATTTGCCCAACATTTCCGCAGTTGGAGCGATGGAGCCATTCCCCTACGCCAAATCTCCCGCTACCTACAAAAAAATTTGCCCGCCATTGCCCATGGCCTTTATCCCTACATCGAATCAGGGGCGATCGAAATATTTCCGGCCCATGAATCCCAAGGTGAGAACGGTTCAGCCTGGGAAACCTTGACAGACCACACCATCCATAAAGTCGTTTGCCTCGACGACGACTATGCCATTGGGAAACAAATTGAACTTTTTTTAACCAATCAAAACCCCAACTGTGAGGTGGTGGTGCTCCAGGATCCCCTCCAGGCCATGACCACCCTATTGACTTTGCAACCTGATCTGATCCTTTGTGACATCACCATGCCCCACCTGGATGGCTATGAAATTTGTCGCATGGTCCGCCATTCCCAGCACCTAAGGGCCATTCCGATCATTATGCTCACTGGCAAGGAAGCCTACCTCGACCGACTCCTGGCCCGGATGGCAGGGGCCACGGATTATCTGACCAAACCCTTCACCCAAAAAGAACTAATTTCATTAGTTGAATCTTACTGTAAAAAATCATGATCTTTTGATCATTGTCTCCATCCCCCGTCACAGCACCGACAATTTTGCGGTAGATTGTCAACAACAATGGGCTCCCCAACAAAAAATAATACTGACTGAATTGTTAAGGGAGCGACTATGATGGAAAATAAACCAGGCAGGATTCGCCAATTTGCTTCGGATCCAGGTTTGCAGTGCCAAGCAGAAAGGACTTTTATGAACGCAGTTTTGCTGGTTGAAGACAGCTCTAGTCAGCGCGAGATGATATCTGGCATCCTCAAAGACCATGGCTGGCAGGTCACCATCGCCTGTGATGGGGTGGAGGCCCTGGAAAAATTGCAGAATTTTAGTCCGGACCTAGTGGTGCTAGATATTGTCATGCCCCGCATGAATGGCTATGAGGTTTGTCGACGCATCAAATCCGATCCGAAAACCAAAAATGTGCCAGTGATTATGTGCTCCTCCAAGGGGGAGGAATTTGACCGTTTTTGGGGCATGCGTCAGGGAGCTGACGCCTACATTGCCAAACCATTTCAGCCCATGGAACTGGTGGGCACCATCAAACAACTCCTGCGCAATTGATTGTGGGGTTTTATGAAACTTGGGTTATGGTTATTTAGAGTTTTAGGTGGGGAAATCTATGGTTAGTTCTAATTCCGCTGATATTTTCGTTGATGGCAAACAGGAATTAGAGCCGGCGTTTCAGGAACTGCAGGCCCTGGAAGGGGAACTTCATCTCAGATTTTATTTGCCCTCCCGGGAAGAGTTTGCCCTGCCAGCGGTTTCCATTCGAGAAGTGATGCAACAGGAGCCAGACCGCATTACCCCCATTCCCAATGCCTCGCCCCTATTGTTAGGAACTATTAACCTCCGGGGCCAAGTCATTTGGGTAGCAGACCTAGGGCGTTTTTTGGGGAATAATGCCAATCTCAACACCGACCGGGCGGAAATTCCCGTCATTGCGGTGGAAGATCAAGAAACTCTTTTAGGTTTGGCGATCGACTCCCTCGGTAATATGGAATGGTTGGACACGGACAATCTGCAGCCGGCCAACGATGTGCCGGATCACATTGCCCCCTACGTCCAGGGAGAGTGGCAGATTCCCGCTAACGATGCCCCCTCCTCTCCTCCCCAAATTTTGCGCCTTCTAGACCATGTGGCGCTACTCCGATCCGCCCGCTGGGCAACTTGATATATCCAGCTAAGGCAATGGATTTTTATTCACCTTGGCCTACCTAAAACCGACTGAGGAAACCGGCAAAATGGCAACAGAAACCAATTTTTCGCAGCTTTATGGGTTGGCCTACGCCGCCTATGGACAGGGGAATTATCAAGAAGCTTCTTCCCATATTGAACAATTGGCCGCTGATTTTCCCGAAGATCCTAATGTATTGTTGCTCCGGGGGCATATCTATGTTGGCCTGGAACAATACGCCCTAGCCCACCAGGCTTATCAGGGGGTAATTCGGTTTTCCGATCGCCAAGATTTAATTGACTGCGCTAACCAGGCCCTAGGGCAAATCCAAGAAGAGGAACCAAGGGGCAACGGAGCCAAAGATTCCCTTGACCAGGATTGGCAAAGTGACATCGATGCCATTGACAATTCCATAGCCTGGGAAACAGGAGTGTTCACCGAAGAGGATTTCGGCGAGCCCACTTTGGGCCGGGCCCCCAGCCCCACTAATCCGGGCATGGACCATCCCTTTGGCCGCAGCTCTGCTTCCTTTGGTACCAGTGGGGCCAGGAGTTACGAAATTGAAAACCTAGATTGGAGTCCGGAAGCTTTCACCGATGACCTGGACTCCGATGATGAACAGACCATGATGCCCCAAACTGGCGAGTCTACTTTTGTGGTGCCGCCGGCCTTTGGTGAAGGGATAGCGGATTTTGCCGATTTAGCGGCGGATGTCTCCTCAGCCGGCATTGGCGGGACAGATGGTGCCGAATATCCCCCATATCAAACTTGGGACGGGGGCGACTGGAGTGAAGCTCTCGGTTTAGATGATCCTGAAGCCTTGGCTCAGGCCCCTACCCCCACCTCTGGCGATTACGGCGCTGGCAATAACCTACCGAGTTTTGATGCGTTTGAGGAAGGGGTGGAGGATGAGTTGTCCGATTTTAACCTGACGGATATTGCCCCAGAGTTGCCCGATTCTTCCCTCTTTAGCCAAGCCACTAATTTGGACATAGGTGCGGTGGGTCGCATCGATGACACCCAGGGCGGTGATGCGGTGGTCCATGGAGGTAATGCAGCACCACCAGGCATGGCCACTTGGTTGAAACCGGAGGGGGCCGCCACCGGGGATTTATCCAGCGCCACTAGTCCCTTTAATGACCGGCCCACCAGTGAGGTAGATGCGGGTTTTCTCGGTTGGTTCACCAATGCTTCCCTGTTTAGAAAGCAGATTTACATGGCGATCGCCTCCGGTGTGTTTTCCGGGTTCGCGGTGTTGGTATTGGGAAGCATAGTGGGTTTAGGGGGAACTCCCAAAGACGTACCTGCTCCTTCAGGGGAAACCACCGCCGAAGCTCCAGCAGAAGGTGCCCCCGCAGAGGGCCAGGCCCCTTCTCAGTCCCCAGAGGAAGAACCGGGCAAACCATCCCTCCTCAACCTCGCCTTCCTCACAGCCATAGCCACGGCGATCGGAGTCTTTCTGATCAATCGATTGCTGATGCAACAGATTAAGAGTATTATCGACGACCTGCAAAATCAGTTTGAATCCATCTACGAGGGCAATTTCAATGTCCGGGCCAAGGTGCGATCGGAGGATGAATTGGGGGCTTTGACCCAACGGTTTAACTATATTTCCCAAGTTATTCTCACGGCCACTAGTGAAGCCCAGGAGCGGGCTGCTACCACCGAAAAAGTGCGGGAAAAATTACAGCGCCAAGTAATTCGGCTCCTGGACGATGTGGAGGGAGCTTCCCGGGGAGATTTAACCGTACAAGCGGAAGTAACGGCGGATGAGTTGGGGGCGGTGGCCGATGCCTTTAACCTAACTATCCAAAACCTGCGGGAGATTGTGTTACAGGTTAAAAATGCCGCCAAGCAGGTGAATAACAACTGTAAAGACAGTGAGTCCTTTGCCCGCAATAACTCCAGTGATGCGTTGCGAATGGCGGAGGAATTGGCCGTCACCCTCAACTCTGTTCAGTTAATGACGGAATCCATTGAACGGGTAGCAGAAAACGCCCGGGAGGCGGAGGAAGTGGCCCATACTTCATCTTTAACCGCCCTCAAGGGTGGGGAAGCGGTGGAAAGAACGGTGGGGGGCATCCTACAAATTCGGGAAACGGTGTCGGAAACTGCCCGCAAGGTGAAACGGTTAGCGGAAGCATCCCAGGAAATTTCCAAAATTGTGGCGGTTATTTCCCAAATTGCCTCCCGGACTAACCTGTTAGCTTTGAACGCCTCCATCCAGGCGGCCCGGGCAGGGGAAGCGGGGCGGGGCTTTGCCATCGTTGCGGACGAAGTGCGGCAGTTGGCGGATCGTTCTGCTAAGTCGTTGAAGGAAATTGAACAAATCGTTTTGCAAATCCAGAGTGAAACCGGGTCCGTAATGACCGCCATGGAAGAAGGTATCCAACAGGTAATCGATGTAACTGACAAGTCGGAACAGTCGAAACGGGCCCTGGAGGATATTATTGAGGTGTCTAACCGGATTAACACTTTGGTGCGTTCTATTACCGCTGATACCGTCAAGCAGCAGGAGAACTCCGGTGCAGTGTCCAACGTCATGCAGTCCATTGAGCTGACGGCCCAGGAAACTTCCCAGGAATCTCAACGGGTAGCAGGATCTTTGCAGACCCTGGTCTCCATTTCCCGCGACCTGTTAACCTCGGTGGAACGGTTCCGGGTGGAAAGTCGCTAGGGTCAGGGCAGTGTATTCCCCACAGCCTTGGTGTCGAAACATTGGAGTGGGGTCCAGATGTCCCAGTCATTAATCATTGCAGTGAAGTATGTCGGATCGAGGCTCTCGCCACTCCCTCAGTCTTTGGTTCCAGCGTGTGGTTGCAGCCTTTTTTTTAACCGGCCAGGTTTTTTTGCATATTTTGCAAGGGCGCATTAATCGGCGCAATACCCTGGAGCAAATGAATATGGTCGGCCCCGAATCCATGGCGATCGCCTTGATTACTGCTGGTTTTGTGGGTATGGTGTTCACCATTCAAGTGGCGAGAGAATTTATTTACTATGGGGCCACCACGACCATTGGGGGAGTTTTATCCCTATCGTTAACTAGGGAATTGGCCCCGGTGCTGACAGCGGTGGTGATCGCCGGACGGGTGGGGTCCGCCTTTGCGGCGGAAATTGGCACCATGCGGGTAACAGAACAATTGGATGCTCTGTATATGCTCAGGACAGATCCGATTGATTATTTGGTCGTTCCCCGGGTGATCGCCTGTGGATTAATGTTACCGATTTTGACCGGGTTGTCTCTGTTTGTGGGCATGGCGGGAGGATTGGTAATTTCCTCCAGTCTTTATGCCATTAATCCAACCATTTTTTTAAACTCTGTGCAAAATTTCACCCAGCTATGGGATGTATTTGCTTGTTTGTTCAAATCTTTGGTATTTGGCGTCATCATCGCCATTATTGGTTGTAGTTGGGGCTTAACCACCACTGGGGGGGCCAAGGGAGTAGGCGAGTCCACCACCACTGCAGTGGTCACGTCCCTATTGGCCATTTTCATCAGCAACTTTTTCCTATCTTGGTTAATGTTTCAGGGGACGGGGGATACCGCCCTAGGCTAGAGGGCTATGGCATTGACCTTGGTTATGGGAGCCATAGCATCTCCGTGGGTTTCTGTGGGGACAAAGCTCTGCTACAGTCGGTTAAACGAATCTTTCTATCCCTCTAATCCTCTAACAGCACCCAATCCCATGAATATTTTCGGCATTGGCTTACCCGAACTAGGTTTAATCTTTGTTATTGCCCTATTGGTGTTTGGCCCTAAAAAATTACCAGAAGTGGGGCGCAGTTTGGGCAAAGCTCTGCGGGGATTCCAGGAAGCTTCCAAGGAATTTGAAACGGAACTGAAACGGGAAGCCCAAAATTTGGAAAAGTCAGTACAAATTAAGGCAGAACTAGAAGAAAGTAAAACCCCAGAGAGTAGCAGTAGCTCAGAAAAGGCCAGCTAACCCCTCCTTGGCGATCGCCATTGGGGCAAGATTAGTTCATGGTGGGTTCCATTGACTTGATGGTGGTGCCCCTAACCGTCAATGGTTAAATCGTTGACTCCAAAAAATAGGCTATAGTTAATAGGTATGGAAACTGTCATCCCAGTTTTTTTCTACCCTGCTGAATTATTTAAACCCTTTTTTAAACATTTTTATCTTTACTAAGAGCGTGTTTCAAAAGCCCTCCTGGCCCCTCAAGTTTGGGGGGAAACTAAGTCAAAGTCCCCCAGCATTGGGGGATTTAGGGGGCAGAATCAGACTTTATAAACAGGTTCTAACTAACGAAAATTTTAAATAAAAACAATACTTGGGGAAGAATAAAAGTTTTTAGTTTTAACCCCCAAAAACATAGCGCATCGGTTACCATCTGCTGATGGATAGCTTGTCACACAAGAGTTCCATGCAAAATCTTTCCCTACAAAAAGCACTTAAAAAGCCGGAAGTCAAAACCCTACTCCAGCAGTTGGGCGATTCCTTGGGGAAAAACTTTGCTATTTTTGACATCGGAGGTCGCTGTCTTTGGGGCAAGGCCCAAGATTCCCAGCCAAAGGTTGATATTTATTGCCACCAAGTATTAATGGGCACCATAACTGGGGAATTTACTGAGCATTCCGCCGAGGCGATCGCCGCTATGCTAAGTTACATTGTGCAAACGGAGTATGAAAAAAAGCAGTTAGCCAAAGATACCCTACAAAAGTATGAAGAAGTAGTTTTTCTTTCACAATTTGCGAATGCCGTTGCCACCTGCACTGGGCTACAGGAGCTAATCGAAGTAATTAGGGCTGAAATTCGTCAAGTTATCAGTGTCGATGAAATATTTTTATATCTTTATGACCAAAGTCAGGATAGCCTAACTCCACTTTTATATAAAACAGAAGAATCATTACAGAATTTTAAAGCAATTGAAAAAATTGTCGAGCGCGTTTTAAAACTTAATCAAGTGGAAGTAATTGATGACATTCAAAATGACCAAGATTACCTCAATCAACCCTCTAAAATTCGCTCTTTACTTTGTTATTCTCTGACTGTCCAAAACTCAATTATTGGCGTTCTTGGTCTAGCTCACTACCAAGTCAAGCACTTTGATTCTAGTGACTTAAATCTTTTTTCTACCCTCACCGGCCAAGTAGCGGCAGCAATTCGCACTGCTCAATATTACGAAACCATCAAAAACTATTCCCAAACTCTAGAAATTAGGGTGAAGGAGCGTACCATGGAGTTGGAATTTGCCAAACAACAACTAGAGCAAGTTAACCAAAGACTCAAACATTTAGCCATTTATGATGAACTAACCCAAATTCCCAATCGTCGCTATTTTACCAGTTACTTAGAACAGGAATGGCGACAATGTTTGCGGCAAAAATCCCCAATTTCCTTAATCTTATGCGACGTAGATTATTTCAAAAACTATAATGATCTCTATGGTCATCAGATGGGGGATAAATGTCTCCAAAGTGTGGCTAAAGTTATTCAAAATGCATTGAAACGTCCTTCCGATGTGCTCGCTCGCTATGGAGGTGAGGAATTTATTGTGATTTTGCCCTACACCGATCAATCAGGGGCTTACACCGTGGGCCAACGCATCCACCACTGCCTAGCCGAGGCACAGATTTCCCATGCCGATTCCCCTACGAGCCGTTACCTCACCATAAGTTTAGGGATTGGCACCACCGTGCCCCTATTGCATTATCATCCCAGTGATTTAATTAAAATTGCTGACCAGGCCCTCTATGCAGCCAAGGCGGCCGGGCGTAACCAAACGAAGCTGAAAACTTTATCTTTTCAATGTAGTTAGTTAAAATTGTGGGATCAAATATTAATTGGTAAGTTTTGATAATTAATTGACTAATTAGCCCATGAGTCTTGTTTTGTTAGTAGTATTTTTTTTGTTAACCAACGCTATCTTTACTAAGGTGTTGATCAGCTTGCCTGAATACTTGGTTAATCAGGGGGCAATGGTGGGGCGCTTTGCCATACTAGGGTTAGTTGTTCTTTTGCTTAGTTGGACAATGGGGGATGATTGACTATGGTGCCCCAACAATTAATTTTAAAAAATTTCCTCAGTTATCAGGATGTGAGCCTGGACTTTCGGGGCCTGCATACGGCCTGTATCTGTGGTTCTAACGGTGCGGGTAAATCGTCTTTGTTGGAAGCAATCACTTGGGCAATTTGGGGCAAATGTCGGGCTGAAAGTGAGGATGATGTGCTCCATAACGGCACCGACCAAGTGAGAGTGGATTTTGAATTTATTAGTAATAACCAAACCTATCGAATTATTCGTAGTCGCCAACGGGGGCGCAGTAGTGTAACGGAATTTCAGATCAAAAGCGGTGATCGTTTCCGCACCCTTTCCGCCAAAGGACTCAGGGCCACCCAAGAAAAAATCACCAACACCTTAAGGTTAGATTACGAAACTTTTGTCAATTCCGCCTATCTTCGCCAGGGAAGAGCCGATGAATTTATGCTACGTAAACCCAGTGAACGTAAGCAAATTTTGGCAGATTTATTAAAATTGGACCAGTATGAAATGTTGGCAACTAGGGCCAAAGATATTTCCAAAGAAGCCAAGGGTAAAATTAATATTCTCGATGAACGTTTACAAATATTAGAGCAGGATTTAAATCAACGGCCGGATGTGGTAGCTAATCAAGCCAAACTAGTTGCAGAAATCACAGAAGTGCAAGCCCAACAACAACAGACACAATGGCAGTTACAACAGCTACAAACTAGTCAAAATCAACGTCAACAATGGCAAAAGCAAGCCGGATGGCAACAGCGACAGTGTCAGGAATTGACTACTGAGATTGCCAGGTTAGAAAACCAAAATGAAGAAATTAATCAGCAATGTCAAAAACTAAAATTACTCCTAGGGCAAGAAGCAGTTATTCAAGTTAATTTTCAGCGCTATCAAACCTTACAAAGCCAAGAAACAGAATTAGCTAAAGCTTTTCAGCAATATCAAAATTTGCAACAGCAACGACAGGATTTGGAGCAACAGTTGCAGCGTCAAGAAAATGAATTAGCGAGACAAACAGAGCAGCAGCTTCTGCGTTTGGAACATCTGGATAAGCAATTGGCCGAGTTACAACCTATTTTGGATCAACAACAGGACATTGAAGCGGACTTAGATAAGTTAAAAACTGCCAAACAAAAACTAAGCCGGCTTGATAACCTTCAACATCAAGTTGCGCCCCTTTTACAACGACGTTCTGCCCTACAAGGGGATTTAGCCAGGGCCAGGGCCCAGTGTCAGGCTCAACTAGAACAACGCCAGGCGATCGCCAAACAATTACAGATAGCCATCGCTGCTATTCCTGAGCAAAGAAGAGCTTTTCAGGCTTTGGATGAGGAAATTTTCCAACTAAAAAATAAACAGGTTTATCTTAAACGAGTGGAAGAAAAAGGCCAGGAAAGGGGTCATTTCAAAGAACGACTCCAGGAAAATCAACGATTGTTTGAAAAACATTTACGGGAATTAGAACAAAAACTGACCTTATTGGACATTCCTGGGGCAACTTGTCCCCTATGTGAACAGGGTTTAGATGGCCACTACCACCAACAAGTGATTGAAAAAACTGAGCATCAATGTCAAGAACTACGCAATCAAATTTGGATTCTGAAGGAACAAATTACCCTTGCAGATCAAGAGCTAGCTATTCTCCGCAATGAATATAAAGAAATTGCCGACGGCTTAACTAATTTAGAACAATTGTTACAACATTATGGACAAATGGAAGCAGAATTAGAAAAAAGTGGAGAAAACCATGAACAATTAGTGGAGTTAAATGAGCAAATTGCTGACTTAGAATTGAGCTTGACTGAAGGAACCTTTGCTGAATCTCTCCAATTAGAATTAGTGGCTCTAGAGCGAGAATTAACTAACTTGGCCTACGACGAACAAACCCATGCTTTGGCCCGCTCTACGGTGGATCAACTGAGAAAAGGGGAAATTCGCCAAGCTAAGTTGAAAGAAGCCCAAAGTAAATATCGACAATTAACAGGCGATCGCCCTGGTTTGGAGCAAAAATTACTGGCATTGCGTTCCCAGTTGCAAAGTTTGGGCACCAGTTCTCCCCTCCGCCAACAATGGCAACAGGTGAGTACAGCTATATCCAAACTGAATTACGACAACGAAACCCATCAACAATTATTGGGAGAATTGCGACGTCAACAACCTTGGCAGTTAAAGTATCAGGAGTTAGAACAAGCCCGGCAACAATTACCAATCCTAATACAACGGGGCCAGGAATACCAAGATCTAATTGGCGATCGCCAGCGCGCCCTAGAGGAAAGACAAGGAGAATTGGCCCAGTTAGAAGAACAGATTCGCCAGTATGCAGACCATGGGGAACAAATTAAATTGTTGGAGCAAGAATTAGCACAAAGAAGGCAACAGTTGGATAATTTGCTGGCAAAAAAAGGTGGTTTGGAGCAGTTATTAATTCAGATTGATACTTTACAGGGAGAATATGAAGAAACTAAGCAACAATTTGACCAGGCTAAAAAACAATTTCGCATTCATCAAGAATTGGGTAAAGCCTTTGGCAAAGATGGTATTCAGGTAATGATTATTGAAAACATTCTGCCCCAGTTAGAGGCGGAAACTAATTACATTTTGGCAAGGTTAACCGGGAATCAACACCATATCCAATTTGTCACCCAAAAGGAGGGTAAAAGTAGCACTAAAAACAAACCCAAAATGATTAATACCCTAGATATTCTCATTGCTGATGCCCAGGGTACCCGTCCCTATGAAACCTATTCTGGTGGAGAAGCTTTTCGGATTAATTTTTCCATTCGTTTAGCCCTAGCTAAATTATTGGCTCAACGGTCTGGCACTGCTTTACAGTTACTAATTATTGATGAAGGTTTTGGTACCCAGGATGCGGACGGTTGCGATCGCCTGGTGGCTGCCATCACTGCCATTGCTTCAGATTTTGCTTGTATTCTCACTGTCACCCACATGCCCCAGTTTAGGGAAGCCTTTCAACAGCGCATTGAAGTCAATAAGACCGAGTTTGGTTCCCAATTGGCCATTGTTAGCTAGATTAAATCAGTATTTTTTCTGTTTATACTTAATTTTATCAGGAAAATTTTTTAATTTGGAAACGACAGAAAGTATGAAAACTAACTATGCTTAGTGCCATCGGGGAGAATAGTTCCCGTCAACTTAGCGGCCGTTAGTTTGACCATAATTCGATTACCTGCACCAATTTTGGCTCCCTGTAAATTAGCTCCACTCAGATCCGCCCCACTTAAATCTGCCCCTACCAGATTAGCTTCCTGCAAATTAGCTCCCCGCAGATTAGCTTCCAACAAATTGGCCCGGAAAAGATTAGCCCGAAAAAGATTGGCATTTTCCAAATTAACTTGGTGTAAAAAACTGTCGCTCAAATCTGCATTACTTAGATTGGCAGACACCATTTTCCGTCCTGACAAATCCTTCTCTTTTAAATTAGCCCAACGCAAATCTGCCCCGGTTAAGTCCCGATAGTAGGGTCGATTGTGGTTTTCTTGGTGATGGTGCTGGGAACTGGAACTGTGGTTGTGGTTGGTCTGGTGATGATGGTGATGGGATTGAGGTGGACGATCGCCGGGGGGCGGGTAAGGTGGAGGAGATGTGGCCTTGGGCTTGGATTTGGGTTTAGCTTTGGGAGCTTTGCTGGTCTGGTCCTTTTTAGGAATCTGGGAAGTTTTAGCGCTTAACTCCAGCTCCAATAATTCCTTGAGGCGATCGCGGGCTTGGTTAATTTCTTTGAGTTTCCTGGCCGCCTTGGCCAATAGGCGGGGATTGTCCCTGGGCAGGCGATCAGGGTGCCACACAAAGGCCAAATCCCGATAGGCTTCATTGATTTCCTCCAGACTAGCCCCTACCTCTAGCCCCAGGATTTCGTAATAGTGGGAAAACTCTTGCATAATCACCGCTGTGCAATGGCCCACCTAAAAGCGTAGTATAGAAAGGTTGTCAATTTTTAAGATCCCAGAGAAGTCATGGCAGTTCCCAAGAAGAAAACCTCCAAAGCAAAACGTGATCAACGCCGGGCCCACTGGCGCAGACAAGCTTCCTCCCAAGCGCAAAAGGCTTTGTCCCTCGGCAAATCTATTTTATCTGGCCGTTCTACTTTCCTCTATCCCCCCGCAGAAGAAGAAGGGGAAGAAGAGTAAAGATAAATTGTCAGTTAGCCGAATTTAACATCAAGGTGAGGGGCGATCGCCAAGGACAAAACGGTTTTGGGAAAAATAATTGAATTGATTGAACTTCAATGCTTAACCAGTTCCCGAAGCTTCGCCTAACTCCCTTCACAACGGGCATTGTTGCTATTTTTCTGTTTTCCCTGGTTATACGATTTTGGAACCTGGGACAATTTAACCAATTAGTTTTCGATGAAGTTTACTACGCCAAATTTGCCAGTGACTATTGGTTAGGCAACGATTTTTTTCCCTCCCATCCGCCCCTGAGCCATTACCTAATTGCATTGGCCATGGGGTTGGGGCAGGTTTTTCCCGTTAATCCAGAACAAGTCAACGATCTGACGGGGGCTGTACGTTCCACCTGGAGTTACCGCTGGCTCAATGCCCTCACCGGGGCCACCATTCCCCTGATCCTAGGGGCGATCGCCTACCTTTTAACCCAACGGCGACTGGTAACTTTATTGACCATGGGGCTAGTGGCCTTGGATGGGCTGTTTTTGGTGGAATCCCGCTATGCATTAAATAACATTTATCTAGTTTTTTTTGGGCTCCTGGGACAAGCTTTGGTCCTGTGGCATCTACGCCAAGGGAAACTTTGGCAATTAATTCTAGGGGGCATTAGTTTAGCCTGCGCCGGAAGCGTCAAATGGAACGGTTTTGCTTTTTTGTTGGGTGTTTATCTCCTCTGGGCGATCGCCTGGGTTAAACCTTTCTTCAACCAGGGTTGGGCAAAGGGGGAAAGACAAGCAAATTCACTGCAACCATTGGATAGGGATGGAGAGAATAATCAAGGTTTTCTCTCCCGCTGGTTGATTATTTCTCCACTGCAATTTGCGCTCTGGTTAGTGCTAGTGCCCGCCATTACCTACAGCGTCATTTGGATTCCCCATTTGTTAATGAATGGAGAATATGCCTCCCTAGAAGGTTTTTGGCGCATTCAACGGGAAACTTGGCAGTACCATCGTCGGGTAGGAAATAGCCCTGACATTCACCCCTATTGTTCCCCCTGGTATAGCTGGCTGGTGATGGCAAGACCGATCGCCTATTTTTACCAAAAATCCGGCCAGTTTGGCTTAATTAATGATGTCCACGCCATGGCTAACCCAATTTTGCTCTGGTTTTCCACCGGGGCCATGGCATTACTAACAGGCACTGTTATTTGGCAAAAAATACGTCAATTTTCCTCCCAGACCATCAATGCACCTTTGCGGGGGATAACCCTTTATATTGCGGTCAATTACGCCGTCAATCTACTGCCTTGGTTGGGCATTAGTCGTTGCACTTTTTTTTACCACTACCTACCCGCCTACGCCTTTAGTATTTTAGCCCTCGCTTTAATCCTAGAAACTTTACTGGACAGTCCCCGGCACAGTCATAACGTCATTGCTTGGACAGTGTTAACCCTAGTGGCGATCGCCTTTTGGTATTGGTTGCCTGTTTTCTTGGGATTACCATTGACTCCTAGGGGCTTTGCCCTGCGGATGCTATTTCCCAGTTGGATTTGAAGCAAAGACAATCCTTCCAAATAAAATCGGCACGGTCTCAGATTCAGGCCGAAATGGATTGACTGGGACAGTTGGCTTCACCCCGATGGCTTCTTGGAAGTACGGACTGGGGGGTATATTGAAAAGTTGGGGTTGATGGCTCCCCGGACTAATTTTTCAGCAACTACCATTTTGAGCACTCCCAGGGAAAATTCTATGTTAGATCTCAGCGGCAAGCACGCCTTTGTTACCGGCATCGCCAATAATCGCTCCATTGCCTGGGGCATTGCCCAACAACTACATCAGGCCGGGGCTGAAATTGGCGTTAGTTATCTTCCAGATGAGAAAGGCAGATTTGAAAAGAAAGTGCGGGAGTTGACCGAGCCTTTGCATCCTACCCTCGTCTTGCCGGGGGACGTACAGGACGATGCCCAGGTGGATGCCCTGTTCCATAGCGTTAAGGAAAAATGGGGCAAACTCGATATTTTGATCCATTGCTTAGCCTTTGCCGACAAGTCCGGTTTGACGGGGAATTATACCGATATTCCCAAGGAAGCCTTTAGTCAAGCGATGGAAATTAGCACCTATTCCCTTGGTCGTTTGGCTCGGGGGGCAAAACCCCTGATGACCAATGGCGGTAGCATCATTACCCTGACTTACTTTGGCGGCGTGAAGGTTATTCCCAACTACAACCTGATGGGGGTGGCGAAGGCCGGTCTGGAAATGACTGTGCGCTATCTGGCCGCAGAATTGGGGCCCCAAAATATTCGTGTTAATGGTATTTCCGCTGGCCCCATCCGGACCCTGGCTTCTTCGGCGGTGGGGGGCATTTTGGATATGATTCACCATGTGGAAGAGGTGGCACCACTAAAGCGTACCGTCACCCAAACGGAAGTGGGGAATACAGCGGCTTTCCTGGCCAGTGACCTTTCCAGTGGCATTACTGGGCAAATTATCTACGTCGATTCTGGTTATGAAATTATGGGTATGTAATGGTGAAGATTAAACGAGAAAAATAGTTCTTTGCCATGGGATCCGAGTATCAAGGCCAATTTGAGCAAAAATTTGAGGAAGGAAAGGCCGCTTTCGACCGGGGACGCTACCGCCAAAGTATTAGTCTCTTTGAGGAAGCGGTGAAGCTTTCGGCTGGGGCATCCCGTCGGGGCGGCGAAGCTCAGTTGTGGTTGGCCATGGCCCACCAAGCCAGCGGAGATCTGCCCACTGCCAAACAAATTTGCCGTAAATTGGTGCGCCATCCCCATCCTGAGTGCCGCAAGCAGGGGCAACAGGTGCTGGAAATTTTGCAAGCCCCCCAATTAACCAGGCCCAAGGAATGGTTGACTCCGATCCCGGATTTAACCGACCAGGAGAATACCAAACCCACTACTCCCCGCATGGCCCGTCGCCGTCGTCGTCTGCCGGAGCCTACCCCCATTCAGTTTGAAGATACCCGGAAAATGAATACCAAGGACAATGGTTTCATCTTTGTGGCGATCGCCTTTTTGGCAGTGTTGCTGGGGTTTACCTATTGGTTAAGTTAATCCTGGGCAACCGATACCATGGTAAAACTCGGCGATGGTAGTCCCCATTTGTCACTGGTTGGCTAAAAAGCCATTAAACTAAGCGAAAAACCATTATCCCCAACGCCCCCTATGGAATGGTTAGCCATTGCCCTGTCCACTTTTCTCACTTTCCTTGCCCCGGTTAATTTCATCGGCGATCAGGTGATTGCTAGCCAAATTCTCCAACGGGTCCATGGGGTGGAAGACCTATCGGTGCGGGTGGATAACGCCCCCAACTACCAACTAATCCAGGGGAAAATCCAACGGGTACGCCTGGCCAGTCGGGGTCTAGAAATTGTGCCCAGTGTGCGGATTCAGCAATTGCAATTGGAAACCGATCCCATCGACGTGGATTTGCAAGCTCTGCGGGAAAATCGCAACCTACCGGGATTGAGGCAAGCTCTACGGCAACCATTGCAAGGGGCGGCGGAACTGGTGCTCACGGAAGCTGATGTCAATAAGGCTTTGCAAAATGCCACTGTTAAAGAGCGGTTACAAAAACAAATTGACCAACGGGTGCCGCCTGATGTACCCCGCTTTCAACTGCTCAGCGCCCAGGTGGATTTCCTCCCAGACGATCGCCTAGGTATTAATTTAGAACTGGGGCAACAATTGGAACCCAATGCTGAACTAGAAAAATTGGTCATTACCATCGAAACTGGCATCTCGATCCAAAACGGCGATCGCCTAATCTTGGTGGACCCCAGTGCCATTCTTAACGGCCGCCGCATTAACACCAATATTCTCAACAGCATCATCGGTAGTTTGAGCGATAATCTCAGCCTGAAAAGATTGGAAAATCGGGGTATCACCGCCAGAATTTTACGGTACGACATCACCGCCGATGAATTCAGTTTCAGCGCCTTTGGCAGCATTGCCCCAGAAAAAGAATAAAAAAATGCCCCCAATACGATGGATTAGGGGCAAAAATGGTTTGGCTTAAAGTGCCAATGCGGTCTTCATTTGGTTTGATGTAGTGCAAATTAACGCCGAAGTCAGACGGTGGTTGTAAAGTCACTAACCGACAAACTACCGGTAAAGTTGGTCAGCTCAACGAAGGCATCGGTATTGGGATTAAAGCCCACCGAGCCATTATTGATAGCCACAAAAGTGCGTGCTCCGGGCCCACTGCCAACATTAATCTGAGCAGCGTCAAAGCTGCCCAGGGTTGCCAAGCCGAGAATAGTTGCCCCTAGTCCAAGGATGCTGTTAACGTTCAGTTGAAGAACACCTGGGAGGAAGCCATTAGTTGGTACCTGTTGAACTAAAAACCTATCTTGACCAATGATGAAATCGGTAATCACATCAACCTTAGACAGATTAACGTTGAACCAGGAGAGGCCCAAGCGAGAATCAGTCAACGTTTTGTAATCAAATACATCACCACCGGAATCACCGGTCAAAATGTCTTTATCAGCACCGCCGGAAATTAAGTCCTCCCCATTACCCCCATTTATTATGTCTTTTCCACTCCCTCCGTAGATTGTATCCTTGGCAGTGTTCCCAAAGATGGTGTCATCACCTTCATCCCCGTAAATAAGATCAGGTGCATTGTCTCCATAGATTATGTCATTTCCCTTCCCTCCGTAAATTAGGTCTGGGGAATTGTTTCCATAAATCACGTCATCGCCATCATCTCCGTAGATTGTATCTTTTCCATTTCCGCCGTAGATTGTGTCATTGCCACTACCACCTTTCAGAAGGTTGTCTTGGTCATCGCCGGTAATGGTGTCATTGCCGTCAGTACCGATAACATCATCAAAGTTGACCACACTGACCAAACTCGGAGGAGAGCTTGCGCCAGAAATTAAGATGCTTTGCAGGCTTAGGTCTACGTTTATGGTGATCCCAGAATTAGCACCGGAAAAATCAATAGTGTTGTTTTTGGCAGCAGCATTGGCGATGATTTTCTCGATGTTGAGGAGCTTGTCCGTACCGAGGGGCCCTTTCTCAACGGTTAGATTTAGATCACCAGTTCCCTTCAAGGTTATGGTTTGAGCAACAGGAACAGAGTCCACTAGAGCGCCATAATCTACCGTATCAGTATCGGCACCCCCATCCATGGTGTCACTGCCTTCGCCACCGTATAGGGTATCATTTCCTGCTTCACCGAATACGCTGTCATTGCCTTTGTCACCATATAGACTGTCACTGTCTAGCCCGCCATATAGGGTGTCATTTCCCCCCATACCGTATATGGTGTCTTTTCCAGCTAGACCATATAATTTGTTATCCCCATTGTTACCGGTGATGATGTTATCTAGAGCGTTACCGGTACCATCAATGGTCTCGAATCCTGTCGTGCCGGTCAGGGTTAAATTTTCGATTTGTTGAGGAGTTAAACTGAGTTTTGTCAATCCCAAATAAGGAAAATAGTCACTACCTAGACCCCCAAGGAATTGAGGGAGAGCAGCGGCAATATTCTCGGCAATCCCGGTAATAGGGGGTAGAGAAAATGAAGCAGGAGTATCTAGGGAGTAGCTTACTGAAGAAAGAACTAAGTCCGTACCTCCTCCTGGCAGTTCCCCTACTAAATCGCCAGGATTGTCAACAACGTAAGTGTCGTTACCGAGGCCACCGAACATGGTGTCAGCACCGCTACCACCATCTAAGGAGTCATCCCCGGCCTGGCCCGCCAGAATATCGTTTCCTGCAAGACCTTTGATTGTGTCATTGGCACCGGTTCCAATTAAAGCGCGCTTGAAGAAGAAAGGAAAGAGAGGACCATTAAAAGTGTTATTGTCGTTACTGTTTGTTCCGTTAATGAGAGCCATAATATTGGACCATTAGTAATTAAATGAACTGTAGAGCAGAAAAAAGGTGCCCGATCGCCAAGGCCTCTGTGACAGGATTCCAGTGGTCGACTGAGCTTAATTTGGGACGAAAGACTCAATTGAAGGGAGATTGAGTATTTTCCAGATTAATCAATGGAACTCGGTTTCCAATCTAGGTGTCTACATCGATGCCTGCTGTACGTATTCATACCGATGCCTGCGGCGCATATCCATGCACTTGCCCCCTAATTGTATTTATGTCGAGACTCTCTGTGCGTAATAATATTGATATTAGCTGTGGATATCCATAGCCAGATCCCACGCCGGACCAACTTACTTAAGTATTAAGAAGCTCCTAAAGGCTTCTATTTTTTTTGTTAATTTTTGTGTTCTTTAAGTTGAGCTTTGTAAACTTGAGTTTTTTATTTGCTGATCAGCTCGCCAAAAATTGTGCGGTGCAAAGATGGATTTCCCGGCGATCGCCTAATTCTGGTGGACCCCACATCGGTAGTTTTAGCGATAACTTCAGCCTGAAAAGATTAGAAAATCGGGGCATCACCGCCAGAATTTTACGGTACGACATCACCGCAGATGAGTTCAGTTTCAGCGCCCTCGGTAGTATTGCCCCAGAAAAAGAACAAAAAAAGCATCCCTCTAAAGGGATGCATAATATCAAGACTTGTTAATCTCGAAACAGTTAGTTGGTCAAACCATTAAAAAGTGCCAAAGGCAAAGTTGGCGGCACTCAGAGCACCGGTCATACCAGTGATATTAATGATGGTGTCCTCATCAAATCCACCGAAGCCAATTAGGGCATTCTGGTTATTGATAACAAGGTATCGACCGGCAAGAGACCCAGCCCCAACTGTCACATCATAAACTTGGGCTGTTCCAGCAGTAGATCCAGTTGTGAAAGGAGGAGTGGCATTGAGGGCAAGCGCCAAGCCGCCAATGACATTGCCAAAGCTATTGATAGTGCCGAATGAACGAGTCTCGATAGCTACGTTGTTTAGAGCACCAGTGGCAAAGTCACCAGCATTTGAGCCAAGCAGGAATTGATCCTGTGCCACATTAAAGTCAGTCACACGATCTATAACATTGTTAGAATTTTGACCATTGATGTTAGCAAGGGCACGACTTTGGGCACGGGTGAAGGCGAATTGATCGGCTCCATTACCACCAGTTAAGACATCTACGCCCAGACCCCCGATGAGCAAGTCAGCTCCATTGCCACCGGTCAATGTGTCGGTGCCGTCACCACCGTTCAAGGTGTCCGCTCCTGCACCACCATTCAGGGAGTCATTCCCTAAGCCACCGATCAAAATGTTGGCCTGGCCATCACCAATGATGGTGTCATTAAAATCAGTGCCGATAACATCGTCAAAGTTAGTTACCGTGAAAGAGTCACCTCCCACAGTGACGGAACCCGTTGATAAATTTACATTGACGGAATTTGCCGGAGATAAGTCGAAGTCAATGAGATTGTTGTTAGCGGCGGCATTGGCAATGATGGCTTCAATGTCGTTAAAAATGGTATCTGCCCCCAAAGGTCCCTTCTGAAGGTTTCCAGCAGGAACAAATAATTGTAGGGTAATAGCTTGGGCGTTAGCGCCGCTTCCTCCTAGATTTGAATAGTCCGCTGTGTCGGTCCCAGTACCACCACTGATGGCATCATTACCGGTACTACCGATAAAGCGATCATTTCCGCCATCACCGTTCAGGATGTCATCCCCTGCACCACCGTCGATCACATCAGCACCACCGCCACCGTTGATTACATCAGCTCCATTGCCACCGTTCAAGGTGTCAGCACCACCGCCACCGTTCAAGGTGTCATCTCCGTCACCACCGCTCAAAATGTTGGCTTGGCCATCACCGGTAATGGTGTCAGCAAAGTCAGTGCCGGTAACATCGTCAAAGTTAGTTACCGTTGTGATAGTCTGACCAGCCAGAGCGAGGGCACCAGTTAATAAATTGACATTGACGGGATTTGCAGAAAGAGAAAAGTCAAGGAGATTATTCGTGGCACCGGCATTGGCAATGAGGGTTTCAATGTTAAGGATTGTGTCTGTCCCCAAAGCCCCCTTCGCGACTGTAACTGTTGGGGTATTTCCGAATATTGCTGTGATAGTTTCGGGAGTAGCACCTCCTAAAGCGGAATAGTCCGCTGTGTCGGTATCAGCCTCACCATCGATTAAGTCATTACCGGCACTACCGACAAAGATATCATTGCCAAACCAACCAAGCAGGGTGTCATTTCCGTCGCCACCGTCCAAAGTGTCATCGCCTTCCCAACCGTCCAAGAAGTCATCTCCATCACCGCCGTTCAAAATGTCATTGCCATCATCACCAAATAGAGCGTTGTCCTGGTCATCACCAGTGATGGTGTCATCCCCAACGGTTCCGTCAACATCGTCAAAGTTAATTACCGTTGTGATAGTCTGACCAGCCAGAGCGAGGGCACCAGTTAATAAATTGACATTGACGGGACCTGTAGCGGCACCGAAGTCAAGGAGATTATCGGTGGCGGCGGCGTTGGCAATGAGGGTTTCAATGCTAGTCAGCGTGTCTGTCCCCAAAGCCCCCTTCGCGACTGTAACTGTTGGGGTATTTCCGAATATTGCTGTGATAGTTTGGGGAGTAGCACCGCCTAAAGCGGAATAGTCCGCTGTGTCGGTATCAGCACCACCATCGACTGAGTCATTACCGGCACTACCGACAAAGATGTCATTCCCTGCCAAACCCGATAAAATGTTGTTTCCCACGTTACCGGTAATTACGTTAGCCAAGGCATTACCTTCGCCGTTAATGTTACCTGTGCCAGTCAGGGTGAGATTCTCAATGAATAGAGGGCTTAAAGGCGTGATGGTCAGTGGTGCATAGGAGGACTCAAGTGCAAGATAGGCAAGCTTCTGGTTCAACCGGAAAATGGCGGGCCCAGTGAATGTGGGGGGAGCTACAGAACTAAATGCAGGTAAATTGAATATGACTGGAGGACCGCCCAAAGTACCCAAACTAGTCAATGAGTAGCTGACCGACGCCTCAACCGTGTCTGTCCCTTCTGCGGCACTTGCTTCACCAACTAGGTCTCCGGCACTGTTGACAATGTAGATATCGTCCCCAAAGCCCCCGTACATGGTGTCTTCACCGGTACTACCGCCTAGAGTGTCGTTACCGTCAAACCCGACAATGGCATCACCAAGATTGGTGCCGAATAGGATATTTGGCAGGTTATTCCCTAATATAACGGCCATGGTACTAAATCTCCTCAGTTGATTGTAAATTAAAGAAAGCAGACGCCTGAAAGAACCCTAGCTATGGTGGCTAGTAAATTTAGGGGGCAAGCTAGGTTAGCGACACCTACAAACTAGTCCCAATTGACATCCGCCCTAAGTTAGGTATTCACTCCCGAATCATATACCAGGATTTTGAATAAGTCTCTAGATCTTTATGGTTCTTTATGATTTTGTGCGCCTGAGCCAAGTTTCATGTACTTACGGCCTGATTGTCGCTTACTAACGCCGCAAAAGCGACGATTGTCCCCTCAGGATTTAACTCCAAACCCGGTTAAGTCCCCACTGCCTCGAATTTTCTGCTAGAAATACCTAGGGGCCTGTTGCAAAAATCCCTTTAAAATCGAACCCTTTAGGAGAACACCACTTATATGTTTACTAACGTCAAGTCCACCATCCGCCGTGTTGATCCCGAAGCGTTGAATGGGCGCCAGCTACTCAAGGTGGTCTATGTGGTCTTGGAATCCCAGTATCAGAGCGCTTTGTCGGCAGCCGTTAGAAACATTAACCGTACCAACTCCAGCCTGGCCATTCAGTTAACGGGCTATTTGATCGAGGAGTTGCGGGACCCCGAAAATTACGCCAACTTTAAACATGACGTCAGCGAAGCTAATCTCTTCATTGCTTCCCTGATTTTTATTGAAGATCTGGCCGATAAGGTGGTGGAAGCGGTAACTCCCTATCGGGACAATTTGGATGCGGCGATCGTGTTCCCCTCCATGCCCCAGGTGATGCGCCTGAATAAAATGGGTTCCTTCTCCATGGCGCAATTGGGCCAGTCCAAAAGTGCGATCGCCCAGTTTATGAAAAAGCGCAAGGAAAACAGCAGTGGTGCTGGCTTCCAGGATGCGATGTTGAAACTGTTGCGGACCCTGCCCACGGTGTTGAAATATTTGCCGGTGGAAAAGGCCCAGGATGCCCGTAATTTTATGCTCAGCTTCCAGTACTGGCTGGGGGGCTCCCAGGAGAACTTGGAAAACTTCCTGCTGATGCTGACCGACAAGTATGTTTATCCTGATTTGGGCTTGGATAAACTGGTCAACTACCAGGAGCCAGTGGTCTATCCCGATATGGGCATTTGGCATCCCCTGTCCATGCAGATGTTTGAAAACGTGAAGGATTACCTGGAGTGGTATAACCAGCGCCCTGACATCAGCGAAGATCTCAAAGATCCTTTAGCTCCCTGCATTGGTCTGATTATGCAACGTACCCACTTGGTCACCGGGGATGATGCCCATTACGTTGGCATGGTGCAGGAATTGGAAGCCATGGGGGCCCGAGTGATCTGCGTGTTCTCCGGCGGTTTAGATTTCTCCAAGCCTGTCAACGAATATTTCTGGGATAAATCCGTTAACGGTGTGGAACCCCTGCCCATTGTGGATGCGGTGGTTTCGTTAACTGGTTTTGCCCTGGTGGGTGGCCCCGCTCGTCAAGATCATCCTAAGGCGATCGAGTCTTTGAAAAAGCTCAACCGTCCCTATATGTGCGCCCTGCCCCTGGTTTTCCAAACCACAGAGGAGTGGGAAGCCAGCGATTTAGGTTTACACCCCATCCAAGTGGCGTTACAAATTGCCATTCCTGAACTGGACGGGGCGATCGAACCCATTATCCTTTCCGGTCGGGATGGTTCCACCGGTCGGGCCATTGCTCTCCAGGATCGGCTAGAGGCGATCGCCCAGCGGGCCATGAAGTGGGCTAATTTACGCAAAAAACCGAAGTTAGACAAAAAAGTTGCCATTACTGTTTTCAGTTTCCCCCCCGATAAGGGCAACGTGGGCACAGCGGCCTATCTGGACGTGTTTGGTTCGATTTACGAAGTAATGAAAGGCCTCCAGGGCAACGGCTACGATGTGCAGGATTTACCCGGTTCCGCCAAGGAATTAATGGAAGCGGTGATCCACGATGCCCAAGCCCAATACAACAGCCCAGAATTGAACATTGCCTACCGTATGTCGGTGGAGCAGTATGAACGGTTGACTCCTTACTCGGTACGGTTGGAAGAAAATTGGGGCAAACCCCCCGGACATCTGAACAGCGACGGGCAAAATTTACTGATCTACGGTAAGGAATTCGGTAACGTATTCATCGGTGTACAACCCACCTTTGGCTACGAAGGGGATCCCATGCGCTTGCTGTTTTCCCGTTCCGCCAGTCCCCACCACGGTTTTGCCGCTTACTACACCTATTTGAACCACATTTGGAAAGCCGATGCGGTATTACATTTCGGCACCCACGGTTCTTTGGAATTTATGCCCGGTAAACAGATGGGCATGTCTGGGGAATGCTATCCCGATAATTTAATCGGCACCATTCCCAACCTGTACTATTACGCCGCTAACAATCCCTCCGAAGCGACGATCGCCAAACGCCGGGGTTATGCGTCCACCATTTCCTATTTGACCCCTCCCGCAGAAAATGCTGGTTTATACAAGGGTTTACAGGAGCTAAACGAATTAATTGGTTCCTACCAAACCCTCAAGGATTCCGGCCGGGGCATCCAGATTGTCAACACCATCATGGATCAGGCCCGTATTTGCAACCTGGATCAGGATGTCAATTTACCCGACATCAACGCCGAGGAAATGGATCAAGAACAACGGGATACCATTGTCGGTTCCGTTTACCGCAAGCTGATGGAAATTGAGTCCCGCCTCCTGCCCTGTGGTCTCCACGTCATTGGTCAACCCCCCACCGCCGAAGAGGCGATCGCCACGTTGGTGAACATCGCCAGTTTAGACCGGGAAGAGGAAGGTATTTGGGCCTTGCCAACGTTAATTGCAGAAAGCATTGGCCGCCAGATGGAAGAAATTTACCGCAACAGTGACAAAGGCATTTTGCCCGATGTGGAATTGTTGCAGGACATTACCATGGCCACCCGTGCCGCTGTGGCCGCTCTGGTGCAGGAGCAAATTAACGCCGACGGCCGGGTTTCCTTCGTTTCCAAACTGAACTTTTTCAAAATTGGCAAAAAAGCTCCCTGGGTCAAATCCCTCTGTGATTCCGGCTATCCCAATGTCAACGAAGAAAAGCTCAAACCCCTGTTTGAATACCTGGAATTTTGTTTGGAACAGGTCTGTGCTGACAACGAATTTGGCGGTTTGCTCCAAGCCCTGGAAGGAGAATACGTCCTGCCCGGCCCCGGTGGCGATCCCATTCGTAACCCCAACGTGTTGCCCACGGGGAAGAATATCCACGCCCTCGATCCCCAATCTATCCCCACCCTAGCTGCCGTGCAATCTGCCAAAGTGGTGGTCGATCGCCTGTTGGAACGGCAACGCGCCGAAAATGGTGGTAATTATCCCGAGACTATTGCTTCTGTGCTCTGGGGAACGGATAACATCAAAACCTACGGCGAATCTCTAGCCCAAATTATGTGGATGGTGGGGGCAAAACCGGTACCCGATGCCCTCGGTCGGGTAAATAAAATCGAACTGGTGCCCCTAGAAGAACTAGGCCGTCCCCGCATTGACGTGGTGGTGAACTGTTCTGGGGTGTTCCGGGATCTGTTTATTAACCAAATGAACTTGTTGGACCAAGCGGTAAAACTGGCCGCCGAAGCTGACGAACCCCTAGAAATGAACTTTGTCCGCAAACACGCTCTGGAACAAGCGGCAGAAATGGGCATTGGCGTAAGGGAAGCAGCCACCCGGATTTTCTCCAATGCCTCCGGTTCCTACTCCTCCAACGTCAATTTGGCAGTGGAAAATAGCAGTTGGGAAGATGAGTCGGAATTGCAGGAAATGTACCTCAAACGCAAATCCTTCGCTTTCAACTCCGACAACCCCGGCATGATGGATCAAAATCGGGATATGTTCGAGCGGGCCCTGAAAACCGCCGATGCCACTTTCCAGAACTTGGATTCTTCGGAAATTAGCCTCACCGATGTATCCCACTACTTCGACTCCGACCCCACCAAGTTAATTTCCACCCTGCGGGATGACGGCAAAGCCCCCGCCGCCTATATTGCCGACACCACCACCGCCAACGCCCAGGTGCGTACCCTGTCGGAAACGGTGCGCCTCGATGCCCGCACAAAACTCCTTAACCCCAAATGGTACGAAGGAATGCTTTCCCACGGTTACGAAGGGGTACGGGAACTGTCCAAACGATTGGTCAATACCATGGGCTGGAGTGCCACCGCCGGCGCAGTGGATAACTGGGTTTATGAGGATGCCAACAGCACCTTCATCAAAGATGAGGAAATGTGCAAACGGTTAATGGACTTAAACCCCAACTCTTTCCGCCGCATGGTCAGCACTTTGTTGGAAGTCAATGGCCGAGGCTACTGGGAAACCTCCGACGAAAACTTGGAACGGCTACAGGAGCTTTACCAAGAAGTGGAAGATCGGATTGAGGGGGTTGAATAGAAGATAGAAGTTTGGGGACTGGCTTAAACGCTAGTCCCTTACACTTAGCTAGAATGTATGAAAGACAATTTTTGGGGGCGTATTTGGTCGAGCTTCCGAGAAGTTCAAAATTTTTGGTATGGATTTCTTGGCGTTGTTCTGGCGATTCTTTTTTCTGTAGTCTCAGGAAAGACTGCTGTTCCTCTTTATCTTCTGGTAATTCTGACGACTATTTTTATCTTAATTACATCTACTCTGTTTAACGCCTATGCTAACCTGTTTATTACCTATCAGAAAAATCAAGAAGATTATCAACGATTACGTCATCCGACCATTTTAGGAGTATCTACGGATAAAAAAACAGCAAGTATTATTTGTCGAATCGAAGCTTCAGAGTTATTCGCGATAAATTCTCTAGTTTCGTTTTATTACATTGATGATAATGAGTTTGAATCCTTAATCGCAGTAGGCTATGTCAAAAATATTCAGCGGAATAAACAAGCTCAGGTTGAGATTGACATTCCAGATGACACTTATCAAGACATACTAGAAAGATTAAAAAATAATGATAATCAAGTTATCAAACGAATTTTTATTAGACCAACTATCCCTCGAAATTTTTAATTTATGCTCAACTAGGAACTATGGAAAATCAATCCTATGCCCCAATGATTGCTAAACCTGGTGCTTTTCCTGCAAAAGTTGCCAAGGTTATTGATGCATATAAATTAGTTATTAATCGTGGTAAAGAGCATGGGATTCGTGAAGGACAACGAGTTCTAATCTACAAAGTTGGTGACGAGCAGATTCTTGACCCTGATACAGGTGAGTCCCTAGGAAATTTGGAATTAGTAAAGGGAACTGGCAAAGTTTTTCAAGTGGAAGACAAGTACGCTGTCATTAAATCTGACACAACACATCAAAGATTACGTATTGACCAAGGCGGTGGTCGTGTAGCTCAACTCTTCCTGGGAGATTTTAAAACTTTTTTGGCAACACAACCAAAGGAAACAGTGTCAAGTCCGTTTGACAATCCTCAAGTTGGTGATTTTGTTAAACCCATTTAGTACAAAAACAGAAAAAATCTAAATGGTGATCAGTTTTGCTCGATATTATCCTTTAATAAAATAAAAGTAACCACGAAGGTAAAAAGGGTTTGAATGGCGATCACCATTATGTAGACAATTAAGCAGCGATCGCGAAACAAAGACTATCAATTTTACGAGGAAATATCAATGCAGATTAAAGACCTAACTATCCAAGAACTTCAAAATCTAATTCGCCTAACTGTCATTGAAACCCTAGACGACTATCTTAAACAACCAGAAATAGAACTGGAAGTATCGCCGATAATACAACAACAGTTAATACAAATCATTGAAAATCGACAGAAAAAAGATGAAACAATTATCTCAGCGGAAGCATATCAATTACTTGATTAGTATCTCAGTTTGAAATATGCAATTTCTATTATTCCAGAGGAGAAAGGAGGATTTACTGCATTGATCCCCGACTTACCGGGTTGTATGACTCAGGGTGAAACGATGGAAGAGGTGATAGCTAATATTGAAGAGGCCAGACAATTATGGATTGAGACTGTTTATTTAAGTGGTAAGAGAGAAATCCCTCTGCCCAACGAGAAAAATTGATTAAAAGAAGTTATTCTTTTATCGCTCCCGGGGGAGAAAATTACGCCAGTGGGGAGGGAGTAGATCGTCAAAATAAGCTTCCACTAACCTGTAATGTTTTTGGTAAAGTACACCAACAGCAATAATGGCCAAACCGATGGCTGACAGTGCAAAGGGGAACAAAATGGAATCGGCAAAGACTTGGAAGGCTAAATAACTGATGTAGCCGAATACCCCAATGACACCAAACACCATAAATAGTCGTCGTTTGAGCAAAATTGATAGGGCCATCAGACCTAAATTAATCAGGCAAAAAAACAGTCGGTACCATTCCGTATCCTGCCCGGTGGCCAAGAGACTAAACCAAAAACTAATCAGTCCAAACAGGTAGAGCCAAAAGCTGTAATCCCCCCGACTGCGCGGCCAGCGCAAATCCACCCCATAGGCGATCGCCAAACAAATAATGCCAAAACCCAGGGTCAGGCGGGCCGCAGTAATGAAACTGACCATCTCTCCGTAAATGAGCGGGGGAATATCAATGGAAAGGAACCAGAGGCAGAAGGCAAGGGGGAAGGTGAGGAAAGGAAAGTGAATAAAGCGCAAAGCCAATAAACTGGCAATAATCGTACCCATGGCCAGGGGGAAACGGCCGCTGATCAACCAGGTGGGTAAATTACGGTACACGGAAGGATCTTCAAGGGAAATTAACCCAAAACCCTGTTGCAGTCCGTAAATGGCCAAGGGGGTCATCCAAACAGCAATGGTAATCAATAGGCCGCCGGGCACAGGTAATTTTTGCTGAAAATAAAGCCATTGGCCCACTAGGATCAAACCCAATGCATACACCATCGCCACGGTGAATAAACCAAATCCCCCCAGGGCATCCCAAACAATGCTACCGAGGAAAACCATGGCCACAATCACAATCAGGGCGCCAAAGTAAAAAGCAACGTTGGCAAAGTCGAATCGCAATGGCGGGGAATCACTATTTTCCTTTGCCCCTTCCATGGCAGGGAAGCCCTTATGTTCTATCCAGGCTTGCCATAATCGTTCGGCTTGCTCTGCGGACAAATAACCCTGTTCTACCGCCCAGGCTAGGTCTGTTTCGGTAATGTCCATGCCCAAATTTTCCTCCATTGCTCGCCACTGACCTTTTACCGTATCAGGCGATCGCCAGGGATAGGGGATGACAACGGGGCAATTCTGGAATTGGAAGAAATTAACGGCGACAATCTGTCTGGGGATGAACTAGAAAATTTAACTAAGATTTAGTGGAGTAACTTATTGGTTAAGTTGCTTTTTGGCCTGCTGCCATAGGGTTTCTAATTCTTCTAATTTGTACTGATCTAATGGGCGATCGGCAAATTTCTCCATCAATTGTAGTCGTTGAATAAATCTTTGATTGGTACCATGGAGAGCCAAGGAAGCGTCGAGATTGTACCAACGGGCTAGGTTGATCAGGGTGAATAATAAATCCCCTAATTCTGCCTGTTGATGGCCCTTATCCTCCGTGGTCAAAGCCTGTTTAAATTCGGTTAACTCCTCTGTAAACTTGGCCCATACGCCGTCGATATCTGGCCATTCAAAGCCCACTGCCGCCGCTTTTTGGGAAATTTTACTACCGGCCATTAGGGGAGGCAACGTACTGTTATAGCGTTCTAATTTGGTGCTTAAAAGTGGAGTTTGGTCGGGGTTTAAACCCTTTTCCTCTGCCTTAATCGTCTGCCAATTGGCTTTCACTTCCTCTGCATTACTAACTGTTACCTTAGCAAAGACGTGGGGATGGCGACGGATAAGTTTGGCGGTAATGCCCTCTGCCACCTGTTGCAAATTGAAGTGTCCTAGATCCTGGGCCACTTGGGCTTGGAGTACCACCTGGAGCAATAAATCCCCCAATTCTTCGGCGATCGCCGTTTGGTCTTGGCTTTGCAGAGCATGGACCACTTCGTAGGCTTCTTCCACCACGTAGGGAATTAAACTTTGTTGGGTTTGGGCCAAATCCCAGGGGCATCCCCCTTCTGGCGATCGCAGTTGGGCCACTACGGCAATTAATTTTTCTAGGGCTTGGAGAATGGGAGCAGTGGCATCCATAGAAATTAGCAGTTAATCTAACCAATACAACGGGGAATCAGGGGGTAATTTTTGACCGGGCCAAAACTCTCACATGGGTTAGCAAAGTTTCAGGCCAGGCTAATTTTCCCCAACTAAGTTAAGCAATCTTTAGGAAGCACCGGGATAAATTCGTCCCCGCCATTGTTTGGGGGTTTGGGAAGCGGAAATGATAATCCGGGTCACCGCCAACGGATCCGCCAGGGGAGAAAGCCAATAGCTCCAGGCTCCTTTTCCTGAAGGTCGGTAATAGGAAGGATAAATGGCCAACAGCATCCCCCAACGAACGAAAAGCAAAAAACCATTCAGGGCGATCGCCAAGCGGAGGGTTAAAAAGTCAAAGTCTTCCCCCCAGAGCATCAACAACAGGGAAAAAAATAAAATCGGTAAGCCTTGTACTAATAACAAAAAAGTTACCTCTGCCCATAGCCGAGCCGGCACTGTTGCATCCTTGAGATCCAGGGAACGGCCCCATTCTCGCCAGGTTTCGCCAATGCCTTCGTACATTCTCACCCGGATCAAGTTAGCGCCATCCAAAAAGCCCACTCGATAGCCCCGTTGGGCCGCCACCCTCGCTAAGGTCACATCATCACAAAAAGAACGAGCCGCCAGTTCATAGCCCCCCAAGGCTTCCAACACCGATCGCCGACAGAGAAAACATTGACCATTGGCCATAACCGTTTCCGGAGCCTGTTCCCTCACCCCAGCCGACTCAAAACGGTATAGCAACGTCATCAGCAAAGCCGGTTGCAGCCACCATTCCCCAGGCGATTGCAAAATAAATTGGGGCGATAGGGAAAGAATGTCGTAATTTTCCTCCTCTGCCGCCTGCACCACACTGGCCACTAGCCCCGGTTGGGGTTGGGTGTCGGCATCAATGCCCAAAATCCACTCGCTGGCGGGATCACTGTGCCTAAAGCCATAATCGAGCGCCCAAGGCCGACCCACCCAGTCATCTGGTAAAGGATCATCGGTCAGCAGTTGCAAACGGGGATTATCTTTTTGCCTTGCTTGCACCACTGCCTGGGTGCCATCGGTGGAACGACTATCCACCACCAAAATTTCCCTTAATGGTGGCCCCTGTTGGGCTAAACCCAGCAAACATGGAGTTACCCGGGCTGCTTCATTTAAAGTGGGCACCACCACGGACACATTGCGAACCCCTTCTTCCGGCAAAAATACTGGTGTCAATGGCGATCGCCGCCGTGCTCCTTTGACCAAACGGCTGAGCAAAATTAAACTAGCTACCCCCTGGGCCACTAACAACCCCAAGCAGAGTATGGCAATGATCAGCATTATTTCTGTTTTTAATATGGATGAAGGGGAATTGCCTGCAACAACGGGCCGGAGGAGTCAACGCCAAAGTAGTGATTATAGTTGTTTAGGAATGACCAAAGATACCGTTGTGCCCTGTCCTAGCTCACTTTTGATCTCGATTCTGCCCCCATAAAAGGTTATCAACTTTCTGGCGATCGTCAAACCAATACCAATGCCGGCAATATGGCCCACGTTGGACCCCCGCTGAAATGGCTCAAAAATTTTCTCTAACTCTGTCTCCGGAATACCTATGCCATAATCTTGAATTTCAAAGATTATTTCTTCGGGAGATTCCAACAGCAGTAAATCAATAGTAAGAATAGTAGGGGAATATTTAATGCCATTGGCTAGTAAATGGGTCAAAACCGGTTTCAATAAAACAGGATCGAATTTGACTGCCAACCGGGTCTTAGAACTTAAACAGGCACAAAAATTAATTTTATAGGGATAACTAAGATATTCAGTTTTATCAATTATATCCTGGCAAAAATCAATTAAACTACCCTTAACCAACACTGGTTCGATTTCTTCTTGGTTAAGATTAATAGTAATAATATCGCCAATTAATTCATCAATTTGCTTCGCTCCCCTAAGAATTGATTCTATATATTGAACTCGTTTTTCATCGGTTAGTTTTGCTTCAAATTTTCCCATAATTGAAGCCGCACAGGAAATGGTCGTTAAGGGGGTGCGAAACTGATGGGAAATGGCCGTAATAAATTCGGAGCGCAATTGATTCAGCTCTTTTTCCCGCTGTAACGCCAAGGAGGTGCTCCTTTCCATGGCTTTGCGATCGCCAATGTCTTGAACCATCACCACACAAAAATCAAGACTGCCATCTAGCCTACGATGGGCTTGTACCCCAAGATTTACATAAATATTATGGCCATCTTTGTGGATATAACGTTTATCAATTTCATAACCATCTATTTCACCATCTAATAAACGCTGGTAATTATTGAGATCCAGGTCTAAGTCATCGGGATGGGTAATTTCTGCCCAGGTTTTTATTCGCAACTCTTCAGGGGAATAGCCCACTATTTGGCAAAGCCTTGGATTAACATTAATCCATGTTTTATCAGTGGATACAATGGCCAAACCAATGATGGATTGATCAAAATAAAGTCTTAGTAATTGTTGTTGCTCATAAACTTCCTTCGTTCTCAGTTTAACCCTCTCTTCTAGTTCCTGATTAATCTGCCTAATTTCATCCCTAGATTTAGTAATTTCTTGTTCATATTTGACTCGTTTACTAATATCTTTAACATGGGAAATAAAATATAATGGCTCTCCATTAATTCCCCGCACTAAAGAAGTAGAAACTTCACCATAAATAATATGACCTTGACGATGAATATATCTTTTTTCTAGGGTGGCGTGATCTTGATGTTCAGTAATGGCGTGTTGTATAAATGTGGGGCTAACTTGCTTGTCCTCTGGCACTGCTAAGTCGTTAACTGTCATCGCTTCTAACTCTTGACGACTGTAGCCGAATATTTTCCCCATTTTGTCATTAACTTTGATCAAATGACCCTCTAAATCCACCATACACATACCAACATTGGCATTCTCAAATGCGAGGCGAAATTTTTGCTCACTTTGTTGCAAATGATGATTTGATTCGATTAATTGTTGTTCAGTCTGTTTTTCCGACGTAATATCCAGCACTACCCCAAACCAAGCCGTATCTTGATTAGCCAATTTTTCTGGTTGAGACTTGGTACGCAGCCACTTTAATTTCCCCGATGGGGTAATAATGCGCCATTCCAAACATAATGGCTCCAGGGTGGCTCGACTGTGGGCTAGGGCCTGCCTTTGCAAGATTTGGTCATCGGGGTGAATTTGTTTGAGTAAAATTTCAGCATCAGCCAACACAGCGGCCGCAGTTACTTCATGGAGAAGTTCAATTTGCGGACTAATATAGGTAAAAGCAATGGAATCGTCGCTATGCTGGACAAATCGGTACAGCCAGCCGGGAATTACACCTTCTAGTTTCTGCAAAAATTTTTCTGGTTCAGAACCGAGCAAAAAAACAGACATAGCCTTAACGCCCAAATTTGAGGCAGAGTTTGCAAAGCGCAGAAATAGTTTTCTCCGGGATAGTAAAAATAACTTTAGGGCTAGTTAGGGCAAATTCCGAGTCAGCTTCATGCGCACAAAACAGTTGCTATGCTTATTTTGTAAGAATTTTTCTGTCCTACTCAGATACCGCAACCGCTGGAATAGGTTTTTAAATCATACTCCTAAAAAACTGGATTTTTCAGACAAAAAAGTTTCGATGCCTGAATCGTGTTCTTACTTGAGTATAATTTCTGGGCAAAAATTAAAGCCAAATACTTTTTCCTGATTCATAAAACTTTATCTTTCACGGCCTACTGTCTCCAATGACTTACTATATTGTAACTTTAATAATTTTGCACCCTAGCTAGCCACCACCAATTTTTGTGGATTATCCAAACTTCTCTAAATACACTTCTAGGTCGGCCGTCTCGGTGAAATCCAATAGTGCTTCCCCCAAATCCTCTAACTCGGCGATCGATAGTTTCTGAACTTGTTGCACTTGAACTCCGGGCAATCCACCTAAGCGACGGTTTAACAGACGCAACACCAGGGTCAAGGCTTCATTTTGACGACCTTAGAAAATGTTTGAAAAGTTTTAAGCAAGCCTTTGAACCATGAGATGAATCGTGGCGACATAGACCATTGTCTCACTAGTGGTAGGTAAATTTCATAATTCTTTCTTAAACGACGATAGCGACCAAAACAAGCAAAGGTGCGCTCGACTACCCAACGGCGGGGTAGGACGTCAAAGCCTTTTTGTCCCTGCTTTTTGCTGACCACATTCAAGGTCCAACCAAAAGTATGCTCCACCCAGAAAATAAAATCCTTGTACCACCTTCGTGCCATGGCTGAAAATAACCATAGACCGTTCGCCATTTAGGAAAATCATGGGGCAGAAGTCGCCAGGCACACCCCGTTCTGAGCATGTAAAAAATAGCATTGAGTATCTCCCTCAGACTAGTTTTCCGTTTTCTTCCCCCAGTTTTTGCTTTGGGTAAATGAGGTTCTACCAATTGCCACTGGCTATCACTGATGTCGCTGCTGTAAAATTCTCTCAGTATCATTATGGTGAAAATTCTATATTCTTCACCATTTTTCCCAATTATGCCGACTTTTCAAACACGCTCTTAAGTTTTCTTTTGCGTAAGTCCTGATAGAAAAAGCTGGAAAATTTCCCATTTAATTATCATTATTTACCCTGATTTTCCTTGGGCTGGGGTGGTTTAACCTTAGGGGTTTGAATTTGGGGACTTGGTGAGCTGAAAACGGGGACGGGGTTAATGATTCCCCATTGTTCATAGTACAAAGCTAGTTGCTGTTGATGATCAAGCTGAAAGCGTAATTGTTGGCCACTGCGTTCCAGGGTGTGGGCTGTGTAAACTCGGTCTTGAAGATTTTCCGTGGAAGAAACTAATTGCCCCAGGCCATCCACCAGTTTTCTTAGGTTGTTACGAAAGGCCGGATCGCCCGTTAATTGCTCCACATCGCTGGTGATTTTTTGGGCATTTTCAAAAGTAAGTCTGGCCGCATCCAAGGTCTGCTGTAGGGTAAGCATCAAGGTAGGGTCATTGAGGTCGTTGGAAATTTGCCGGATATTGTTGCTGGTGACGGCAGCATTTTCCATCAGTAGGGCGAGGTCATTGGTTACCTTTTGGGTATCGATCGCCGCTAGGCCGTGGTTGATAGTACCGACGGCGGTCTGGATTTCTTGACCAATGGCTTGGAGATCCCGGTTAGTAGTTTCAATACTTTTCAGGGTGAGATTGAATTGGGCCCGGTTTTCCCCCACCAGTTGGTTGAGGTTAACCATTAATAGGGAAGCTTCTTCGATGGTGCGGTTAATGTAGCCTTGGTTGGTCTGCACCACCTGGTCAACTCGACTGGTCAGCAAGGAAGCATTATCGGCGGCCTTGGCGATCGCCTCGGAAGTGCGCCCAAAACCCCGCACCTGTTGATTGGCAGTTTTGCTGAGGGCAGTGATTTCGGCGCTCATGGCGGCAATGCGGGCGGCGGCCAGGTTGGCACTTTTCACGGTGGCATTAATGTCGGCCACAAACTCCGGTTCGCTATAGGCTTGGGCTAAACGGGCCACACTGTTGGTCAATTGGGTCCCGGCTTGGCCCTCCAACTCGTCCCCATCGCAGAGAATTTTATCGCTTTCGGCACAGTCCGCACTGAGGGGATCAATGGCCAAAGCGGCCTCCGACAATTGGCGATCGGGAATCATATCAATGGCCGCTTCCCCCAATAAACCGTAGCGACTGATTTCCACCTGCACATCGGCGGGGATACGCAATTGGGTGGAACTAATTTCTAGCTGGGCCAAAATGCCGTTACTACCTGGTATTAATTTAGCCACCCGACCCACTGGTACACCCCGGTAACGCACGGCACCTCCCACCTGGAGCCCACTGGCGTCGTCAAATTGCACTAACACTTCATAGCCTGGATTGCCAAAAGCTCCCCCCCGTAACCATAGGACGATGCCACCAATAATAAATAGTCCCAACAGGGCAAACAGACCAACGGATCCTTCTTTGATGGTGCGGGGTCTGAGCATACGCAATGTCTCAATAGGGCCGAAAAATAAAGCGATTCGCCTAGGGGGCAAGGAGTTCCTTGCGGGGGGAAACGTTCAAAAAGTTAGGCTATTCCAGCATCGCCTCTTGTTCTAGGAAACGGCCAGGGGCCAATGGGTTCCCCCATCTTAGCGTCGTAGTGGTTAATCCAAAATGCGAATGGGACCTTCCACTTTGGCTTCAAAGAATTGCCGTACCAAGGGGTTATCGGTCTGGTCAATGGCGCTAACTGGCCCCTGCCATTGGATTTTGCCATCGTAAAGCAACACCACCCGATCCGCTGTCCGGCGAATGGTGCTTTCCTGGTGGCTCACCATAATATAGGTGCCGCATCCCCCCGGAGACTTTTGTAACCTCCGCACCAAATCTTCAATGACCGTGGAGGCGATCGGGTCTAAACCAGCGGTGGGTTCATCGTATAAAATCACTTCCGGATTGTCCTCCGGTTGATGGGGATTGGACATGATTGCCCGGGCAAAGCTAACCCTTTTACGCATCCCCCCCGATAGCTGGGCTGGATAGTAGTCTTCGATGCCGGTTAATCCCACCAAAGCGAGTTTGTCGGCCACCTGCTCCCGGATCACTTCTCTGGATAGGGAGGAATGTTCCAACAAGAAAAAGCCGACATTTTCCGCCACTGTCAGGGAATCAAACAGGGCTGATTGTTGGAATACGAGGGCAATGCGGATGCGCTCATTGTCGTCCTCCACTAAGCCCCGGCGGGGTTGGGTTTTGATCAGCACTTCCCCACTGTCCGGTGGCAATAGTCCGGCGATGATCCTTAAAATGGTTGATTTTCCGGTGCCGGATGGGCCAATCACCACCAATGCTTCCCCCGGATAGAGGTCTAAATCCACATTGTCCAAAATTTGGCGATCGCCAAAGGATTTACTAATACCCCGGAGTTGAATAAGGGGTTCCGTCATGTTGGATAGTCCCGCCAAAGCCTTAGTCTACCCGCTCCAACTGCCAGAGGATTTGGTTCCCTTCCCTTCTCACCCTGGAAACGACCCAGTTACGCCATGACCAATGATCCCCCCGACTGGTGACGGCACTGGGGTTAATATCCATCAAGTCAGCCAACTCCGAACTGGTAATTAAATACCCCTGCTTGGCAATTTCTTCGGCGGCCCGGAGGGTTTCTACCAAGTTACGCACCTGGAGAATCCGTTCTTCCCTCGATAACAGATACTCTTCCACATTATTGACAATATTTTCCATAGCCGTGCCTGTAAATAACACTCCAAGAGTGATCTAGAACCATATCTGGGGGAATTTTCCCTTCCACATCTTAACTAGTTTCCCGAAAACGGATGCTCAAATAAAACACTTTTTGCTTTTCTGAGTTAAATTTAACCGTCTAGGAAGCAAAGAACTATCTGAAGTACTAAAATAATTCGTTCTTTTCCATGCCTAATTCCACCTGGGGGACCGCTATAATGGACTGGCCAAAAAGTCCCTTCCCTGGGCTTTGTGGTGGAAATATTGTTAATTTCGCCCTGAATTGCCGTGTTGCACCATAATTTCCGCCTCTTTTGCCTGACTTTACTAGCCTGTTTGTCTGCTTTTGCCCCTCATACTCCAGCTCAAAATGTCACTGCGGCAAACGATGGCACTGGCACCACGGTTGATGCCCAGGGCGCTCAGTTCAACATTGGTGGGGGGAGTTTGTCAGGGGATGGACAAAATTTATTCCACAGTTTGCAACAGTTTGGGCTAGACCAAGGACAAATTGCCAATTTCCTTTCCAACCCTGATATTCGTAACATTCTCACCCGAATTGTGGGGGGAGATGCATCCATTATTAACGGTCTCATCCAAGTAAGCGGAGGCAATGCCAATCTCTTTTTGATGAACCCAGCGGGCATGATTTTTGGTCCCAATGCCAGCATCAATGTGCCCGGAGATTTTGTGGTCACCACTGGTTCGGCGATCGGCTTTGGCGATGACCAATGGTTCCAGGTTTTTTCCGACAATGATTACAATGCCCTGATAGGCAATCCCAGCCAATTTGCCTTTGATTTGGCTAACCCCGGTTTAATTATTAATGCGGGGGATTTGTCGGTAACGGAGGGCAAAAACCTCACTTTTTTGGCAGGAAATATCGTTAACACCGGTTCCTTGGCCGCCCCTGGAGGCAATATCACGGTGGCCGCCGTGCCAGGGCAGAATCGTATTCGTATTTCCCAAGCTGGCAGTTTACTGAGTTTGGAGGTGGAGGTTTCTCCCCAAATGAATCAGGGCGGCTCCTTTTCCGTGTTGGATTTACCTACCCTGTTAACCCAAGGAGCGAGCAATCTTGATTTGGGATTAGCGGTGCAACCCAATGGCAATGTTACGACCAACGGGACTAACGCTTTGGTTTCTCCGTTACCAGGTTCTGTCACCATATCGGGCAATGTTGATGCCAGTGGTAAAAGCACTAATATTTCCTCCGGTGGCCAAGTGGCGATCGCCGGCGATCAAATAGCAGTACAAGGCGCTACCGTTGATGTTTCAGGCAATGGTGGTGGCGGCACAGTGCGCATTGGTGGCGATTTTCAGGGCCAGCTCACTTTGCCCAATGCATCCCAAACCCTGATTGATAGTAATTCAGTAGTCAAAGCTGATGCCCTACTGACAGGAAATGGGGGAACCGTTATCGTTTGGGCCGATGACTCTACCCGCTTTAGTGGGAGTATTTCAGCCCAAGGTGGAACCATGGGGGGAAACGGCGGCTTTGTGGAAACCTCCGGCGCCAAAAGTTTGATGGTTGACGATACCGCCAGGGTTACTACTTTCGCCACCATGGGAGAACTTGGTACTTGGTTGTTAGATCCTCTAGAAATAATTGTCGGAACCACCGATGATCTACTTGCCGATCCAAAGCTTATTTCGGTACTTACAATCACAACCAGCTTGGACAACGGTAACGTTATTCTTCAAGCAGATCAATCCATTGCCGTTCAGGCAAATTTTAGTGCTGATCCCTCTGCCCCCGGTAATCTCACTTTCGATTCTCCTACAATCACTATCGATGCTCTTTTTTCCTTGGGAACTGGCTCAATTATTTTTGCTAACACAGGACCTATTAACACTGGTAATACACTAGTCACTTCTCCCTTTACCAATTTAGATTTTGACAATAAAATTCAACTCAATGCCAACACAACATTTACTGCTCCGGGATATGACATTTATTTCCGTAAATCTGTCAACGGCGGGTTTGATTTATTAGGCAACGCCAACTTTGTTTATTTTGATGACGGAGCTGGTATCACTACCCCACTGAAAAGTTTCGGTGTCACAGCTACGGAAATCTATGTAGGTAATGACATCGTTACCCAGGGAAATCAAATTTTCGACGGGGTGTTCTATGGATTACAACCAGTTAATTTGACGAGTAGCGCAGGCTCAGTAATTTTCACCAAAAATATTCTGCTTAATGGAAGTCTTCAAGTTCAGACTGCCCAAAATATCGTCAGTCAACCTTCTTCTTCCCTGAGTGCAGTGGAAATAGCATCCCACGTATTACTTGATGCTGGACAAAATGTTTCGTTCGGGAATATCAATACCCGGGGGGGCAATGTTGATATACAAGCTTTAGGCAATATTTCCACTGGATCAATAGTTACCTCTCCATTTGGTGGAAATGCAGGCAATGTAATTCTCGATGCTGGTGGGACTCTGACCACTGGCTACATAGAAACGTCTGGGACGAATGGCGGTGATGTTACCACATCTTCCGGCAGTAATACTAATACTGCTTATATTGATACCCGGGGATTTGGAGATGGCCTAGAGATAGATAGTTTGGGGGGAGCTGTTTCTATCGAAAGCAAGGGAGACATTACCACCGCCTTTATTGATACCGGAGCTTACTCAATTGAATCCTTCAATGAAGGTACGGGAGGAAATGTTTTCCTCACAGCAGATGGCAGTATCACAACGAATTACATATTCACCGCTGGAAAAAATGGTGGTGATATTTTCTTTCAAGCTGGTGAAAGCATAGAAATCATCGATTATTTAAATACCTATGGAAGTCAAACTAGTGGAGATGTATATGTTGAGGCTCCACTGGATATTTCAATTGGTTCCTACATATACACTGGAGGCGGGGGGGAGCCAGGGAATGTATTCCTGCAAGCAGGGGGAGATATTACCACTAGCTACATAGATACGTCGGCAGCCAATGGCGGTGATATTTTTATTCAGTCGGGGGGAGACACCGAAGTTGGTTATCTATTCACTAAAGGGTATGAAGGTAGGGGAGGAGATGTTTATGTTGAAACTGGCCGTTATTTTCGGGCGATCGATGGCTTTTTACTTGGTGAAGAAGGACCTTTTAGTGTCTACACCGCCGGCCTCACCGTTGGTGGTTCTGTGTACATTCAATTTGGTGGAAGTGAACCTTTCATCATCGGCAATCCAATTACCAATGGAACCATTGGGGCAATCAGTTCGGGAGATGACAATACTGTACCAATCGGTACACCACCAATTTTTGATACTTTTACCCTGGACAATATAACCATAACCACTGAACCCGAGCCGGAACCTGAACCCGAGCCGGAACCTGAGC
>NZ_CP019225.1:532423-595525 GCF_010222815.1 Synechocystis sp. CACIAM 05
ACCTGAACCTGAACCCGAGCCGGAACCCGAGCCGGAACCGGAACCTGAGCCTGAGCCGGAACCCGAGCCGGAACCCGAGCCGGAACCGGAACCTGAGCCTGAGCTTCCAACTCCTCCCATACCCGTCGAACCTCCAACTTCTCCAGATGTTGAGGAAATTGATGATGAGAGGCAAATATCGTTTGATATTGAGCGTTCTACTGTTACCAATACCCCCAGCTTGGAAATTCAGAGCCAAGATACAGTTCCCGGCATTAATACTTTCAGCGCCAATGTTGGGGTTAACATCCCCACTAATCAGGTTGTTTTACAACAGCAACTAAATGAAAACGTAGAGGAAAGTATTTCTGCACAATTCACTAGTCACCTCAATTTAAATATTGATATTGAATTGGTTAATCCCGTTGATGTTTTGCAGGAATTAAATCTCAATACCGGGGTAAATTCTGCCTTGGTTTATATCTATTTCTATCCTCCAGGAACTGCAGGGAAAAATCTTCCTGAATGGCAACTTTCCTCTGATAGTGAGCCGGCTATTCCCCCTGTGGCCCCCTATGCTAAGGTCAGTCATTGGCAGATGGCATCCACTGAGCAACTGATTATTCCTCCTAATAATGATCCGCGGCCGGACGATCAATTGGTAATTGTGGTAGTTACGGCAGACGGTATTGCTAGTCCCATTCCCCTTAACGTTAGCCGCAGGGAAGTAATCCGCCAGGTGGAAATGTTAAACCGAAATCTAACGGCGGCAAATCGAGACGATAATTACCAAGGCCAGGCATCCCAGTTATATGACTGGTTTATCAAGCCAATTAAACCGATTTTGGAGAATAAGAAAATTGAAAATATTAGCTTTATTCTCGACCGGGGCTTGCGTTCTCTGCCCATGGCCACCATGTACGATCGCCAGTCTGGGCAATACTTGATTGAGGACTATAGCGTGGGGCTGATGCCCAGTTTGAGTTTGACGAACCGGGATTATGCGCCCCTAACTGGGGCCCAGATATTGGCCATGGGAGCGGAAGAGTTTGCTAACCAAAGTCCATTGCCGGCGGCGGCGGTGGAGGTAGACACCATTACCAATCAACTCTGGCGGGGTAGTGCTTTCCTCAATGACCGGTTCACGGTGAATAACTTTGTCCAGTCCTTGGCAACTAAGGAGTATCGTCTAGTACATTTAGCTACCCATGGTGAATTTTTACCGGGTAATCGCAATAATTCCTTTGTGGTTTTCAGCGATCGCTCTTTGGATTTAGACGAATTTGCTAACGTGGGCTTGGATAAACCCATTGATTTGATGGTGCTGTCGGCCTGTCGCACTGCGGTGGGAGACTTTGACGCTGAATTAGGCTTTGCTGGCCTGGCGGTGAAAACTGGAGTCAAAACGGCGATCGGGAGTTTGTGGTATGTCAGCGATGAAGCTACCTTTGCTCTGATGACTAGTTTTTATGATCAACTTCAGCCAGCCCCCATCAAGGCCAAGGCCCTACAGCAGGCCCAACTAAGCCTGCTCAGAGGAGAAATTCGGGTTGTGGACGGTAATCTAGTCCTTGGGGATGGTACAAATATTTCCTTGGCGGATTTACCAGCTGATATTCGACAACGCTTAGCAACTCAAGATTTAAGTCATCCCTATTTTTGGAGTGGCTTCACCCTAGTGGGCAGCCCTTGGTAACGAGAAAATAATTTAATCAAGCCATTGTGTCAATTCAGTTCACTTGTTGACCATAATGGGGCTTTCTTACTATGGCTAGGGTCACTGGAGGGACCAATCCGTGGTCATAATGGAGGCGAAGTCAAATTACCCAAAAATCATGTCCTTTGCTAATGCTGATACTCCCCCCCAGGTCGTTGTGTTGGGGGCCGGAGCCTGGGGTTCTAGTCTTGCCTACGTGCTGAATAACAATGACATTCCTACCCAAGTTTGGTCTCGCCGATCGCCGCAGAGCCTAGAATCCATGGTGGCTGGAGCGGATGTAATTGTCTCGGCGGTTTCCATTAAGGGGGTACCATCGGTGGCGGCCCGGTTGGAGGCCATGGACCTCCAGCGGCGGACTATTTTGGTGACGGCCACTAAGGGTTTAGATCCAGAAACCATGACTACCCCTTCCCAAATTTGGCAAGCTGCCCTTCCTTCCCAGCCGATCGCCGTTTTGTCGGGGCCGAATTTATCGAAGGAAATTGACCAGGGTTTACCGGCGGCCACGGTGGTGGCCAGTAGCGACCAAGCCGCAGCGGAGGAAATTCAAACCATTTTTGCCGCGGATAACTTCCGGGTTTACACCAACAATGATCCCTTGGGTACGGAATTGGGTGGCACCCTGAAAAACGTCATGGCGATCGCCGTGGGAGTATGCGAAGGGTTGGGGCTAGGCACCAATGCTAAATCAGCGTTAATTACCAGAGCTTTACCAGAAATTACCAGGGTGGGGTTACATTTTGGGGCCCAACCGGATACCTTTTGGGGTTTAGCCGGACTAGGAGATTTATTGGCCACCTGCTCTAGCATGCTCAGCCGTAATTATCGAGTGGGTTATGGTTTATCCAAAGGTCAGTCCTTAGAAGAAATTTTGGCCAACCTGGGGGGCACCGCCGAAGGGGTCAACACCACCGACGTACTAATCAAAATTGCCAATCGAGAAAAAATTGCTGTGCCCATCACCCGGCAGGTTTACCGTTTGCTCCATGGAAAAATTACCCCTCCCCAGGCAGTGGAAGCATTAATGGAAAGGGAATTGAAAGCGGAATTTGAAGATTTTGATCTTTAACTCCTTGTCTATTGGGCCAGAACAGCCATCATTGTGAGGTTGTTAACCGTAATCCTAGAATCAGCAGATCCCGTTCCTGCCCCCCCAACTCCGCCACCTTGGGCAATAGACCCCACTGCTCAAAACCATGGCGTTGAAACAAACGAATACTGGGCTGATTATGGGCAAAAATGTATCCCAGCAAAGTTTTCAGCCCCAACTGGGGGGCTTTGGCGATCGCCGTTTTGAGTAAATACTGCCCCAAACCCCGATGATGCCAGAGGGGATCGAGGTAAATGCTCAACTCCGCAGTGCGGTGGTAAGCCGGGCGACCATAAAACCGCTGAAAACCCAACCAACCAACTATTTGCTTGTGCTCCGTTACCAACACCCAGAGAGGATAGGTATCTGGTCCATGGTCCGCAAACCACTGACGACGGCTTTCCACCGTAATCGCATCGGTATCGCCGGTGGCCACATTTTGGGGAATGTTGGCATTGTAGATAGCAACAATAGAATCTAAATCCGTAATGGTGGCATCCCGTAGGAAAAGGTCAGATGGGATCACAGCAATATTTTAGTACTTGCGGGTTGGGTATGGTCACTGATCTAAATGTTAATGGGATTTGCGATGGTTTCCGTCATTTCTAGGCGATCGCCAGAATGGAGCCGCAAAAAATGGTAGCGAAAAATACATTTTCTAACTACTTGACTCTTTACGATGGATAGTCGACGCAGCGCAAAATCGTAATTTATCTGACTGCACTAAGGAGAAAAAATGGCCAGAACCCCCCAGGAAGTCCTCAAGTGGATCCAAGACGAAAACATTAAGATTATCGACCTCAAATTTATTGACACGCCGGGAATTTGGCAGCACTGCTCCTTCTATTACGACCAACTTGACGAAAACTCCTTCACCGAAGGTATTCCCTTTGATGGCTCCAGTATCCGGGGGTGGAAAGCCATTAACGAATCCGACATGTGCATGGTGCCCGACCCAAACACCGCCACCATCGATCCTTTCTGCAAAGAACCCACCTTGTCTATGATTTGCAGCATCAAGGAGCCCCGCACCGGGGAATGGTATAACCGGGATCCCCGCACCATTGCGGCCAAAGCCGCTGAATATCTCCGCGGTACCGGCATTGCCGACACCGTTTACTTTGGCCCCGAAGCCGAATTTTTCCTCTTCGATGATATTCGCTTTGGCCAAACGGAAAACTCCAGCTACTACTTTGCCGACAGTGTCGAAGGGCGTTGGAACACTGGTCGGGAAGAAGAAGGGGGCAACCTCGGCTACAAACCAGGCTACAAACAGGGTTATTTCCCCGTGGCTCCCACCGACACCGCCCAGGATATCCGCACAGAAATGTTGCTCACCATGGCGGCCTTTGGCGTTCCCATTGAAAAGCATCACCATGAAGTAGCTTCCGGTGGTCAAAACGAATTGGGCATCAAGTTCGACAAGTTGGTTAATTCCGCGGACAACTTGATGATCTATAAATATGTGATCAAAAACGTGGCCAAAAAGTACGGCAAAACCGTTACCTTTATGCCCAAGCCCATCTTCAACGATAACGGTTCTGGCATGCACGTCCACCAATCCCTCTGGAAAGATGGCCAGCCCCTCTTTGCTGGGGACAAATACGCCGGCTTTAGCCAGATGGGTCTGTGGTATATCGGCGGGATCTTGAAACATGCCCCCGCTTTGTTGGCCTTCACTAACCCCACCACCAACTCCTACAAGCGCCTAGTGCCCGGTTTTGAAGCCCCCGTTAACTTGGCCTATTCCCAAGGTAACCGTTCTGCTTCCGTGCGGATTCCCCTCTCCGGTGGTAACCCCAAGGCCAAACGTCTGGAATTCCGTTGCCCCGACGCCACCTCCAATCCCTATCTGGCCTTTGCCGCCATGCTCTGTGCGGGCATTGACGGGATTAAAAATCAAATCGATCCCGGCGAACCCTTGGATGTGGACATCTACGACCTCAGCCCGGAAGAATTGGCTAAGATTCCTTCCACCCCCGGCTCCCTGGAAGCGGCCTTGGAAGCGTTGGAAAAAGACCATGAATTCCTCACCGGCACTGGTGTATTTTCCCCTGACTTTGTGGAAAGTTGGATTGAGTACAAACTGGACAACGAAGTTAACCCCATGCGTCTGCGCCCCCACCCCTACGAATTCTCCTTGTACTACGACTGCTAAATTAGTCCACCCCTAGTTTAGTTTGAGAAAAAAGCCCGTGCTCGTCTTGGGCGAATAGACCTAAGTGTGTTTTCAATGCCCCCTAGCTCTAAGCTGGGGGGTAACTAATAGGGACGGGGGCACGATTATTTTTGTCTCTGCTGCTACATTATCGTCACATTTTATTGTCATATTTAAGCGTCTAGACTTAGGCAAATTCTGCCACTTAAAAGATTCCATATCAGAAAATACCCCCAAGGGTAAATAGCTAGTTGACAAGATTTTTTCGCCGCCATACTCTGTACGGTCATTGACAGGATTAAAAACCAGATTGATCCCGGCAAACCTTTGGATGTGGACATCCACGACCTCAGCCCGGAAGAATTGGCCAAAATTTCTTCTACCCCCGGCTCCCTGGAAGCTGCTTTCGAAGCGTTGGAGAAAGACCATGAATTTCTCATCGACACGGGGGTATTTTCCCCTGACTTTGTGGAAAGTTGGATTGAGTACAAACTGGACAACGCAATTAACCCCATGCGCCTGTGTCCCCACCCCTACGAATTCTCCTTGTACTACGACCGCTAATTTGCTCCATTCCTAGTTTGAGAAAAAAGCCCGTGCTCGCCTTGGGTGAATAGACTTAAATGTGTTTTCAAGGCCCCCTAGCCCTAAGCTGGCAGGTAGCTACTAGGGACGAGGGCACGATTATTTTTGTCTCTGCTACTACATTATTACTATCATGCTTAAGCGTCTAGACTTAAGCGAATTCTGCCACTTAAAGGATTATATGTCAGAAAATACCCATAAAGGTAGATAGCTAGTTGACAAGACATTTGCCTTAATCTAGACTACGTAGGTGTGAGACTATCTTAGGTTGCTGGTCTGGTGTGGGTAGTGCCTACGTCGGTGGCAGAAGAAGTTGAGATTTTTCAGACTTCGACCGAAAGAAGCTCGTTGACATAAGCCGACCTCTCGTACATTTTTATTCTTCTGCGAACTTATGAAAACGAAAAATTTAGCTTTTCTGGGCCTGTTGGGGGCCGCTGGCGTTTCCTCCATGGCTTTTGCCCCATCTGCTGAGGCTGTCATCATGCAGTTCGTCATACCAACCACTAACTTTGACTTTACAGGTGCCCCCCCTGGTACATCAGGTAATGTTAGTGGATCTTTTCGATACGACACTGTGACCGGTCAGTTCTCGTCGATTAATATAGTAACTTCTGCTGCTAGTAGTGCTAGTCCATTGTTCAACTTTTCCTCCCGCACCTACGATCAACTTTCTACTCTTGGCGGTGATCAGGTTGGTGCAAGTTTCAGAACAGCCGCTTCTAATCTCCAAAGGTTGAGCATGTCCTTTGGTCCGCCACTTGACGAAACCCCCTTTCCGTCAGGCAACATCTGGTCATTTGGAGCATCAGAATCACAGGGCTCCTTCTCCAGATCTACAAATAACATTCAAGCCGTCGGCACTCCTGTTCCCTTCGAGTCTGACGCTTTTCCCGTCGTAGCAAGCGGTGTGTTACTCGGTGCTGGCTTCTGGCTCAAGCGCAAACGGGACATGGCTAAAGTACAATTGCCTGTTTCCCTGCCCCAACCTCCCGAGATGGTTGCGTCCGCCGCTGAATAGGCCAGTGAACCTTGATATTTTCTTCCCAGACAAAAAACGGTTCCAGTATTTTGGAGCCTTTTTTTTGCCTACTTACAAAAAACCATTTAATATAGCAAAGAGTGAGTTATTGGGGACACGTTTAATTTCAAAACGCTTATTCTGAGAGGGTTTCAGTAACTGTTAGTCCTAACCGTCTCGGTCTTTGCTATACCAAATCATCAAATACATAGATGTCATCGCAAAAAGACCTCTTATTAAGGGCAAATTGAGAGATACTTATTAATCTGTTGCTCTAATTTAATCAATTATTATAAGACGGAAATAGATATTCCGGCATTTAATCAGGTGAGTGCAAATCGTATCTTAGAGCTAGTTTCAAAAGTTGAGTCTTGTCTGTTTAATCCCCCCTTAGGAAAGGGTGAACTGTTACAAAAGTCCCCCTTTTTACGCCGTAGATTTAGGGGGATAAATACCTAGCCTTGCACTTTTCAAATACTTTCTTATTTCTGTCCTTTGTCAAAGGAAAATTAAATATTCATAACCTAATTTAACATGCCTAAACTGGTGAACTTGATCGACAAACCACGAAAACTTATTAAAGAATTTTTCACTTCTATCCAATCCCTCTTTTGGAAAGTAAAAATCAACGACTCCAGCTATCAGTACGAATTTCTCAGCCGAGCAGGCAGAGTTTTGCCGTTGGTGGGCTACTCGATGATTTTCATGACCCTGATTGATTGTGCGGCGGTGGTTTTCCCTCCCAATTTCCTCAACCCAGAATGGGAACTGTCCACCCTTTCCGCCCTGTCCGACCAATCTTGGGCTTTTCTAATTGGCATTGGTTTTGTGCTGACTGGCTTTTTCCATGGCGGTTTGAGTCAAGTTAGGCGGATTGAACTGCGGCTTATTTTTGCCATCCGTTGGTTTTTACTGCTCTGGGCCCTACTGTTCCTGCTGGCATTACCCCTGGTTTTGGTCAACACCAACCGCATTGTTGGCCAAATTAAAACCGAATTTACCCGCCAAACCCAAGCCAGCCAAGAACTAATTGGCAACGTAGAAACCAACCTCGACCGAGTAACGGATAAAAATCAACTTTTGCAAGTGGCCCAGACCCTAGGCGTGCCTATTCCCAATGCCGACGTAGCCAGTGTGGGGGAAATTCAAGCAACTATTCGCGAACAATTGCCTCAGATTAAAGAACGGGTACCCAAAGACGCAGCAAGGGGGCAACGGGAACGGTTCGCTGTTCTCTTTAAACGTTCGGCCCGATTGGCTTGTCAATTAATTATTATCATCATCGTGAATACTCTAGTGTGGTTCAAAACCCGGCGGGTTGGATTCCTTGTCTTTTAAGCTGGCCCAACGGTTAGGAATTTGGCCTTGGGGGTTTCTGGGATGGTGTTTGAAGAGCCCCCCGAACTTCCAAGGGCAGAAATGTAAACTATCATTCCCCGACATTGCTGTCGTTTGGGTAGATCAATCCAGATTTTTTGATATCTTCTGAAAAAATCAGGGATTAGGCTGTGGACTTATCATAGTTATTAATGCCACCCTGATGCCGATGAAATCTCCCCTGCGTCGCCTATTACTTTCCCCCGTACTGCCAATTCTCATCGGGGCTGGGCTATCGGTAATGACTGTTCATACTTGGTTTTTTCTCTACAACCAAGTTCAACAGCGACTGAAGCAGGTTTTGACCAATCGCCTAACTAACATTCACGAACAAATTGAAAACCAACTCAATATCCATGTCGACCAATTGGAGCAGATGGCAGCGCGTTGGGAGCGATCGCCAACGGGAACGGAGCAAACAGATTGGAGGTTAGATGCCAGGGCCCAGGCAGAAGGCTTCGATGGGTATCAGGCGATCCAATGGGTAGATTCAAAGTTTGTGGTGCGGTGGGTTGAGCCATTGCCCGGTGATGAACAAGACATTGACTATGCCAGCCAATATCCCCAGCTAATTCAGTCCCTAGAAGTAGCTGCCCGGGAAAAAAATACCATCCTCAGCGGAGTGGTGGATTTAGACCAAGGAGAGAAGGGATTTTTCGTCTATGTCTCCCTATTTATTGGCGATAGGTTTGACGGTTTTGTGGTGGGGGTTTTCCAGCTCGATCAGTTCATAGACTCCGTTCGTCCTCTGTTCGGCAATAAACCAGACCAGGATAGTAGTCTGCGGAGTTTCGGTCTACGCATTTTTGAAGACAATCAACTTATATATGACGATGTCCCGGCCTATTGGCAGCAGGACGTTGTAGCGACCCAGGAACTGAGATGGGCTAACTCATTGCCCCAGGCAGAAGTTATGACTAGCCGTTGGCAACTGCAATTGGTGCCTGGCCCCATCCTGCTGGACCAGTATGGTTCGTCTAAATGGACTTTGTTCAGTGGCTTGCTTATGGCCTGGGCCGTGGCGATCGCCGTTTACTATCTGCAAAAAAGCACTAAACATGGGGAAAAACTAAGCGAATTAATCAAACAACAGCAAAAAGTTGAAGAGTTTTTAAAATCCACCCTCCAGGAATTGGCCGTACAAAAAACGGCCTTGGATGAAGCGGCCATTGTGGCTATCACCGATACCGAGGGAGTCATCACCTACGTCAACGATAAATTTGTCGAAGTCTCTGGCTATAGTCGGGAAGAACTGATTGGCAATACCCATCGTTTGGTCAGTTCTGGCTACCATTCCCGGGAGTTTTTTCAGCAGTTTTGGCAAACCATTAGGGCGGGAAAAGTTTGGCACGGGCAAATCAACAACAGAGCCAAAGACGGTAGCACCTATTGGGTTGACAGCACTGTTGTGCCTTTTTTGGATGACAACGGCAATCCCTATCAGTACCTAGCCATCCGCTTTGAAATTACTTCCAGCAAACAGGCGGAAAAAAGTTTGCGCGAAAGTGAAGCCCGGTTTCGCATGATGGCGGACACCTCCCCGATTATGTTGTGGGTGGCGGACCAGGACAAAAAAATGACCTTTGTCAATCAGTCTTGGTTGGAATTCCGGGGGGCTACCCTAGCGGAAGAAGCGGGCAATGGCTATCTAGAAGGCATTCACCCCGATGATAAGGGCCATTACTTAGGGGTTTATTCCCAGGCCTTTGGCGATCGCCGACGTTTTGAATTGGAATATCGCTACCGCAGGGCAGACCAGCAATACCGTTGGATTGTCAATGTGGGGGTGCCCCGTTATCTCGAAGACGGGAAATTTATGGGCTACGTGGGGTCTTGTCTAGATATCACTGACCGTAAACAGGCCCAGGACATCCTCCAGAAAAAGCTTAATCAAATCCTGTTAATGCGGAAAATTAGCCAGGAAATCCGCCGGAGCTTACAACCGACCTTAATTTTCCAAACCGCCGCCCGTCAAGTGGGCAATGTCTTTGCCGTGAGCCGTTGCCTGATCCACAACTACTCGGAAGCCACTACTCTACAGGTGCCCGTGGTGGCGGAGTATTTAGGGGGACAATTTACTTCCCTGTTAGCCGGAGAAATTGCCGTGGAACAAGCCTATAATCCCACCATCATTCAAGGCGATCGGGCCATGGCTGTGGTGGACCTAGACCAGGATTTAAACTCCAACCACACCAAAACATTTTACCGACGGTTCCAGGTCAAATCCTTTTTGGCAGTGCGGACTTCCTATCAAGGTAAAGCCAACGGGATCATTGCCCTGCACCAGTGTGACCGACAACGGGTTTGGACAGCGGACGAAATTGAGTTACTAGAGGCGATCGCCGAACAAATGGGCATAGCCCTAGCCCAAGCCGCCCTACTGGAAAAGGAACGGGAACGCCGTCGGGAATTGGCCCAGAAAAATCTGGAATTAGAAAAAGCTACATGGGCCGCCGAAGCCGCTAACCGTGCCAAAGGTGAATTCCTGGCCATGATGAGCCATGAAATTCGCACTCCCATGAATGGAGTCATTGGCATGACGGAATTGTTGATTATGACCGACTTAAATCTACAGCAACTAGATTACGTCCAAACCATTCGCCAGAGTGGAGAAACCCTGCTGACCATCATCAACGATATCCTCGACTTTTCTAAAATTGAAGCCGATAAACTGGTGTTGGAAACCCAAGCATTTGAACTGAGACCCCTAATTGAAACGGTGCTGGAAATGTTTGGTCCCATTGCCAGGGCTAAACATTTGGAATTGACCTATGGCATCGACCCCCAAACCCCGGCCCGCATTTTGGGAGACCAGGTACGATTGCGGCAAATTCTCTCCAATTTGATCGGCAATGCCCTCAAATTCACCGAAAAGGGGGAAGTAGTGCTGACGGTGAAAGGGGAACCCTTTGATCCCGCTGAGTCTTACCACACTATTTTGAATTTACCCCACCCCAGCCATCGCATCTGTTTTAATCTGCGGGATACGGGCATTGGCATACCGTTGGATCGGCAAGACCGTCTGTTCAAGTCCTTTAGCCAAGTGGATTCTTCCACCACCCGGAAATATGGTGGCACAGGATTGGGTTTAGTCATTAGTCAACGCCTGACCCAGATGATGGGAGGGGTGCTGACGGTGACCAGTGAACCGGGGGTAGGTTCCAATTTTCGTTTCTGCATTCTGACCACAGCCCAGGCCCCCGCCCTAGCGGAAGCTGATTCGGTGCAACAGATGAAGGGTAAACAAGTTTTGATTGTGGATGATAACGAAACTAACCGGCGGATTCTGCAGGATCAATGCCAGGCCTGGGGGTTGGTGTGCCATTGCTTCACCAGTGGGGAATCGGCCCTAGATTGGTTTGCCCGTTGCCAAAACTTGGATGCGGCCATTTTAGATTTACAAATGCCCAATATGGACGGCATTACCCTGGCTCACCATCTACGACAATTTGCCCAGGGCAAGGATCTGCCCATTATTCTGCTTTCCTCTGGGCTAGTGGCAGGATCGGAAGAATTGTCCGTATTTAAGACGGTGCTCAATAAACCAGTGCGTCAATCCTTAATCTTTGACAGTTTAGTTAACATTTTTCAGGGGTCTATGAATCTGGCTGATTACGCGCCACAGTTTGATCAGTTAGATTTACCGGAGTTTGTCCCAGACGGGGATGGGCTCCCCACAGAAGATAACGCCACCAGTCTACAACCGGCCCTACAAATTCTCTTGGCAGAAGATAATCTGGTTAATCAAAAGGTAGCCCACCAGATGCTCAATAATTTGGGTTACCCGGTGGCGATCGCCAACAATGGCCAGGAAGTAATCGATGCCTTGGAGAAAAAATTCTATGATTTGGTCTTGATGGATATGCAAATGCCGGTAATGGATGGCATAACGGCCTGCCGCCACATCCGTCAAACCTTGCCGCCGGAACGTCAGCCCCGCATTGTGGCCATGACCGCCAATGCCATGCCGGGCGATCGCCAAGAGTGCTTGGATGCTGGCATGGACGGCTATATTAGTAAGCCTATTTCCATTAGCCAACTACGAAAAGTACTACAGGATACTCCAGCCCTAACCACTTCCCCCCAGGCTGAGGAAAATATTTCTACTCTAGGGGACAAAATTACGATTGTGGAAGAACAAACTATGGTTAAACCCACTAATGTAACCGAGTCTCCCCTTGACCCCACGGCGATCGCCTTTTTACGGGACGACCTCTGTGGCGGCGACCTGACCCTATTCGGGGAAATGGTGGCGTGTTACTGCCAGGAAAGCCAAAAGCTCATAGAAGAATTAGTACAGGGCTTAGAGGTGGAAGATTTTGCCGTGATCAGACGCACTGCCCATTCCCTCAAATCCAGCAGTGCTTCCCTGGGAGCCCAACAATTGTCCACTTTTTGTCAACAACTAGAAAAGAATGCTGGATCAGGTAACCTAGGATTAGGGTCTCCCCCTCAGTTGGTTGACCGCTGTCGACAATTACACATCGCCGTGGTGGAAGCCCTTGCGCCCTTCACCATTTCCTCGCCATGAATCTGCCTAAACCAACAGAAACCCAGGCTGCAACCATTTTGGTGGTGGACGATGACGGTTTTATGAGGATGCAACTGCGGGTTTATTTGCAAAAGGAAGGACACCGGGTGGAACTGGCGGAAAATGGGGAAGAAGCCCTAGCCAAATTTGCCGACATCAAACCAGAGGTGGTGCTACTGGATGCCGTAATGCCCGTCATGGACGGCTTTGCCTGCTGTCAGGCTCTGATGGAAACCTATCAAAATCCTTCTCCATTAGTGTTAATGATCACAGGGCTAGATGATGAAGCCTCGGTGGATCGGGCTTTTGAAGCGGGGGCGATCGACTATGTGACCAAACCCATTCATTGGGCGGTGCTGCGGCAGAGAGTAAAACGTTTGCTCTATCAAAGCCGTCTGCAATATCAACTAGAATCCGTTAACCAAATGTTGGAACGCTTAGCTAAGGTGGATCAACTTACCCAGTTGGCCAACCGTCGTCAACTGGAGTTATTTCTCGACACAGAATGGTCCGAAGCAATCCGAGAACAGTATCCTTTTTCTATTCTGTTGTGTGACATAGATTATTTCAAAAACTATAACGACCATTATGGTCACCAGGGAGGAGATGACTGTTTACAACAGGTAGCTAAGGTCTTAACCAAGATGGTGCACCGTCCCAAGGATTTGGCCGCTCGCTACGGCGGGGAAGAATTTTTAATTGCCCTGCCCAACACAGACCTCCAGGGGGCTACCCACATCGGTGAAGACATCCAGGCAGAGATTACCCGTCTAGCCATTCCCCATGCCCAATCGGCGATCGCCGACCATGTCACCCTGAGCATTGGTTGTGCCAGCACCATTCCTTACCTAGGCAGCAGTTGGAGCAAGTTGGTGGGGGCCGCGGATCAATATTTGTACGAAGCTAAGGCCCAAGGGCGTAATCGTTTAGTCAGTGGTCGATGGGGGGAAGAACCCATGGGATAATCAGGCCAACACTACTCCGACCTATTTTTTTGATGAAATTTTTTACCGCTATGCGCGACGTTCTCATTAGTCTGACCGTTGTTACTTTTTTTAGCTTGGTGTTAATTTCCGTGGCCATTTTTGGTAAATCTTCTCCGTCGGCGATCGCCGCTCCCCAGGAAGTTAACCCAGTCCAAATTGCCCAAGCTTCTGCCCTACAAACCCCGGAACCATCTCCCATGACTGCCGAAAATTCCGCCAATATTGTCACCACCGAATCTGGATTGCAATACATCGATGAAGTGGTAGGGGAAGGCCCCAGCCCCACTAAAGGCCAAAAAGTAGAAGTACACTACACTGGCCGCCTCACCGACGGCACTAAGTTTGATAGCTCCGTTGACCGCAATAAGCCCTTTACCTTCACCATCGGCGTGGGTCAAGTGATTAAAGGTTGGGACGAAGGGGTGGCCACCATGCAAGTGGGTGGTAAGCGTAAACTGATCATTCCCCCCGATTTAGCCTATGGCTCCCGGGGAGCGGGCGGTGTAATTCCCCCCAATGCCACCTTGGAATTTGAAGTGGAATTGCTTGGTATTAAGTAGTTTTTGGCGGATTTTTGTCCTAGAACGGAACTGGATAAGCCCCCTTGCTTCCTAATTTTGGGGAAAATCAAAATCCCCAGTATGGCGGGAGTTTTAGAACTTGTTTGAAAAGCCCCCCTGACCCCCCAAATTTGGGGGGAAACAGAGGCGAAATCCCCCAGAATTGCAGAGCTGTGAGGAAATTTAGGGAGCAAGATAAGACCTTATAAACCGGCTCTTAGGGGGAAAATGGCGACCTTTCAGCCCTTCTTTCGACGAAAATCCCTCTTAACAACTCTCAATTTGGATAATCTGCTTTTCCGTCACTAGGGTTTGCAGGGGGATATCCCAAGGATCGTGGGGTAATTTTTCCTTCAAACCCGCCTCGAATAATATGCCCACCTTCGGTACTGCTCGCCATAATGGATCGGCAAACAGTCGGTCATAATAGCCGCCGCCATAACCCAAGCGGTATCCTTGGCGATCGCCTGCTAGGCAAGGCACTAGGAGTAAATCCACGGTGGTTGGTGACCAAATTTCAGTCTGATCGGCGGGCACTTTAATGCCATAGGCTCCGGTGGTTAACGGTTGTCCCCATTGCCACGGATGCCAAACCAAACTTTTTTGCACACAGCGGGGCAATCCCCAAACTTTTGCTTTCCCTAGGTGATCGAACAATGGTTGCAAATCCGCTTCCCGTTGGGTACTGCAATAGGCACAAATCCGGCTGGCCTGCTGAAAAACCGACCATTGCTGGAGTTGGACACATAGTTCCAGGCTTTGGTATTGCCATTGGGCTTCCGATAATTGCCTTCTTTCTTGTAGTAATTGGGCTCGTAATTGGGCTTTGTCCACTGATCCTCACCGTGACTCAGAAAGGTCAAAATTAGCGGTGTTCCCCATCTTTAGAATCACGTCGTGGTGGATTGCCCCCGCTATTAATGGCCATAGTATTTGAATTTTCCGGTTTAATCCTGGTTGTATAACTAAGGCGATCGCCGTTTGTAGGAGTTAATTTGGCCAACATCACCGTTCAAGGCAGAACTTTTACCCAGGTCCAAGCCCTCATTTTCGATAAGGACGGCACTCTGGAAAATTCCAAGGTGTATCTGGAAAAACTCACCGTGGCTAGGTTAGCCCTATTGGAGCAGGAAATATCAGCAGCAAACTTTGGCGATCGCCTGGCTGGGGCCTTTGGTTTTGACCGGAGCAGTGCCCAGTTAGATCCTGGCGGTTTAATGGCGGTGGGTAGTCGTCGGGATAACGTTATTGCCGCCGCTAGCTACATTGCCGAACAGGGCTATGGCTGGTTCCAGAGTTTGGACATCGCCAACCAATGTTTTGACCAGGCCGATCGCCAAATTATTGCCAATGCCCATACCTGTCCCATGTTCCCCGGAGTAGTGGACAGCCTTAGATTTTGGCGACAACAGGGGGGAAAAATTGCCATCCTTTCCGCCGCCCGCCAAAGGAGTGTGGAACGGTTCATTGCCGATCACCAATTGCAAAGCCTAGTGGATGTGGCTAAGGGTTCGGACCAAGGACTCAGTAAACCCGATCCAGCTTTATACCTTCTAACCTGCCGGGAGTTAGGGGTGAAACCGGAGCACACGTTGATGATTGGAGATGCCCAAGGGGATATCACCATGGCCAAAGGGGCCCATGCCCAAGGGGCGATCGCCATTCACTGGCCGGGCTACCCCAAGGGAAATCTCCGAGGTGCTGATGCCACCATCGCCGATTTACAGCAAATTCACTGCCAGCCCTGAACAAACCCCATGGCCTAGCCTCAGCTTGAGCCGAAACAACAAACGTGGGAAGATAGCCCTTGCCCGTCGTCCTGGTTCTTAGTTTTTTGGTTAGTTCCTATGCAGTGCCGTGTTTGTGATTCTACCCGTCTAGATTTGGCGATCGATTTGGGGGAACAACCCTGGTGTAACCATTTTCTCACCCCGGCGGAAGTGGGCCAGGAACCCTATTATCCCCTGCGGGTTTTATACTGCCAGGACTGCGGCACCGTGCAATTGGACTACACAGTTAAAAAAGAAATCATGTTTGGGGACCACACCTATCTGTCCGGTGTGACCAAATCCCTCAGTGACCACTTTGCTCGAGTCGCCCAGGAAGTGGACGAACGCTTTTTTGCCAATACCCCAGGAAAATCCGTGCTGGACATTGGCTCCAACGATGGCACCCAACTAAAACATTTCCAAGCCTTGGGTTACGACGTACTGGGGGTGGAATCCTCCAAAACCACTGCCAAAATTGCCAACGATGCCGGGGTGCCCACCCTGAATGATTTTTTCAATTTAGAAGTAGTCAAAAAATTAGGACGCAAATTTTCTGCCATTAATGCGGCGGGCGTCTTTTTCCATCTCGAAGAACTCCATTCCGTAACGGAAGGTATTCGGGAAGCGTTGGCAGAAGATGGGGTATTTGTGGTGCAGTTTCTTTACATGAAACGCATTGTGGAAAACCTAGCGTTCGACCAAATTTACCACGAGCATTTACTGTACTATAATCTCCAAACCATTGAGGTATTGCTCAATCGCCATGGACTGTCCATGTTCGATGCCTATTTAGCTCCCATCCACGGTGGTTCCATTGTCGGGTTTGTCACCCATCAAGGCAAACGGCAACCTACAGAACGACTCCAGGGCATGCGCCAGGCGGAAATAGATGAAAAAAGTAATGATTACCAAACCTACCTCGACTTTGCCCAACGCATTGAAACAATGAAGGCGGAAAATCTGGCCTATTTAGATCAAGCCAAGCAAGCCGGTAAAACCATTTGGGGCTTTGGTGCTCCGGTGAAGGGTAATACGTTGCTCAATTACTTTGGCATTGGTACCCAATATTTAGACTATTTGGTGGAAAAAAATGAGCTACGGCGGGGATTGGTTTCTCCCGGTATGCACATTCCCCTATTGATTGAAAAAGAGCTGACCAGTTTACCCGATATTTATTACGTTTTAGCCTGGAACTTTAAGCGGGAAATTTTGGCTAATAATCAGCATTTAATTGACCAGGGGGTGGAATTTTTCTTCCCCGTTAATCCCCCCGATGCGTAAGCAAAATTTAGTTATTTGTTGGGGCTTTCACCCCAGTTGATTATTAATACAATCGTCAATGGCTAAAGTGGGAGCCTTCCTGCTTCGGCTTGTGGTCCGGTTGGCTGGCAAAATAGGCGATCGCCCTTTCCATGTCCGCTAGCAAAAGGTCCGCCATATCCCGACTAAAACCCTCTTTGACCACAATGCGTTGCACCACCAAATCATCACGATTTTTGGGCATACGATAGGCGGGCACTAACCAACCCCGTTCCCGCAATTTGTCGGCCATATCGTAGAGGGTGTAACAAGTGTTGGCCAATACTTCGTCCTTTAATTTCCAGGCAAAAACAGGAATATCCCCACCATCGGTGAGCAATTCAAAAGGGCCTAATTGGGCAATTTTGCCAGATAGATACAGAGCCGTATCTCGACAAGTCTGTTGGATTTTGCGGTAACCTTCTTTGCCTAAGCGGAGAAAGTTATAATACTGAGCCACTACCTGATTGCCGGGGCGGGAAAAGTTGAGGGCAAAGTTGGGTAAATCTCCCCCCAAATAGTTGCAATGGAAAATTAATTCTTCCGGTAATTCTTCCTTATCCCGCCAAATGATCCAACCCACCCCCGGATAAACCAAACCGTACTTGTGACCAGAGGTGTTGATGGATTTCACCCAAGGTAAACGAAAATCCCAACGCAAATCTGGATCTAAAAAGGGAGCAATAAAACCACCGCTGGCGGCATCTATGTGCAGAGGCACCTGCCAACCAGTTCTTTGATTTAAAGTTTCCAAAACATCGTTGAGAGCTTCAATGGGTTCGTAACTGCCGTCAAAGGTGCTACCTAAAATGCCAATTACACCGATGGTATTTTCGTCAATTAGCTTAATCGCCTCTTCCGGGCTGATGTGATACCGATCGCCTTTCATGGGGACAAAGCGGGGTTCCACTTCCCAGTAACGACAAAACTTTTCCCAACAAACCTGGACGTTAATGCCCATAACCAAATTCGGGCGATCGCCTGGTTTCCCTGCCGCTTGTCGTCGTTGCCGCCATTTCCACTTCATGGCCATCCCCCCCAACATGGCCGCTTCACTAGAACCAATGGTGGAACAGCCGGTGGCTTCGGCACTGGCCGGAGCATTCCAGAGTCGGGACAAAATATTGACGCAACGCAACTCAATTTCCGCCGTTTGGGGATATTCATCCTTATCGATCATGTTTTTGTCGAAGGTATCCGCCATCAGTTGCCTAGCTTCCGGCTCCATCCAAGTGGTGACAAAGGTGGCCAGGTTTAATCGGGAATTGCCATCTAGCCCCAGTTCATCGTGGATGAGGTTATAGGCGATCGCCGGTAACATTTCCGTTTCTGGCATTTCATATTTACTGACAGAATTGGCTAGGCCCCGGGCCGCATAGGTGGGGGTCAGTAGGCTTTCCGCTTCACTGAGCTGGTTGAGGTCAATTTTTTTATGCACCATAATGATTATTACAATTTTGCCAATGGAGATTAACTTTCCCTTCAGGTTAACTCGCTGGCCAAAGACCCATACAGATTTGATTGGCGATCAACTAAGTAATTAGTTTGTTCTGGATGGAGGGAACCATAATCTGCGGAGACACAATCGGCAATGAGCAAAGTTTCTTCGTTACGGGGATAGAGCAAAAGATCACCGTGGGGCCCGGCAATGGCACTGTTTCCTAAATATTCCCCCACTAGCACCTTTTCCCCCTGAGCATTGAGCCTGGTTTCGCCCCCGGCCCGATTGCAATAGGCAACAAAAATATGATTTTCCAAAGCCCGCACGGGAATAACGTTGTGGGACACATCAGGGTAGGGAATTTTTGTCCTTTCCCCAGTGGATAACAGGGTCCAAATATCCGCCGCCGTGGGAATAACCACTAATTTTGCCCCCCGCAGGGCCAGGATACGGGTCAATTCAGCAAATTCCGCCTCATAACAGTTCAATAAACCGATGGGAAAACCATTAACTTCGTGGACTGTAAAAGCTTTGCCTTCTTCTTTATGGCGATGGCCCCGGGAGTAAATTTTGCTTTCGTCGGGGCCCCAGAGATGGGTTTTGCGATAGGTTTTGACTAATTTTCCCTGGTCATCGAACAGGTTAATGCTGTCATAATAATGGGCTTCCCCATCAATCATCGCCTTTTCGGGGTAGGGACAAATGATGGCCATCTGATATTTTTGCGCCAGTTGCCCCACCTTGGTCATCACTTCCCCGTCCCTGGCGATCGCCAATTGATGGACTTCTTGGGGAGAAAGGGCATAACCAGTTAGATAAAGTTCGGCAAAGCTAATTAGCTGGGCTTCAAAACGTTGGGCTCCCTGGAGGGCTTCTTCCATTTTTGCCAAGTAATAGGCGATCACCTCCGCATTACCAATGGGGCCCCCTTGGTTTTGGTAAATAGCTAATCGGACTCCGGTGCCTGGAGCGGGTGGTTGGGGGTGAATGCGAGTGAGGTAAAGCATGGGCTAGTTAGTTGACTGAGCTTAATTGACTGAGTTGGGTAAAAATACTCTTTGCTTCTTGGGTGGAATTTCCCCTGTAGCGGGCAATTAGGCCTTGGGTAGCCGTTAAAGTTAGGCCAAACTGTGGCGATCGCCCTTGGCTGTGAATCATCTCCCGAGCTTGATGGACTAAATCCTGGTCAAAGGAACGACTCAAGTCCACATAGGTGCCCAAACAGGTGAAGCCCGCCAGGGCATTGGGAGATTCGTAAAGTTGTTCCGAACCAATTAGCTGTTGCCTTTCTCCCCAAATTAATTTATCCCCCTGCCAAATTTCCCAACTCGATCGCCAATGGCCTTGGGTAAATTTTTCTCCTCTGGCGGTGCGCCCCAAACGGACAATTTCCCAACCTTTGAAACGGGCCTGCTCCTGGAGCTTAATGCAGAAATTCTGTTGATAGCGGGCCTGGTCAAAAATAATTGTTTCCTGGGGACACCAGAGTACCGAAGCTCCGACTCTCACCTCTAGGTTGACGGTCTGTTCACTCCAGGGTCCCAAACTACGATAAATCTTTCCCGCCGAGGCACTGGTGAAACACACATCACTCTGGGCTTCTAAGACAACGTCATACCCCAGGCGATCGCCCCCCACCATGCCGCCCCCAGTATGGAGCAACATGGTCTGACATTGGCCAGTGTCATCCGGATAAAAAGACCGTTGCACTTTCAAAGGAGCCTGCACCAAGCATTCAACCATGCGGGTACGGTGTCCTGGACGGTCATAGCGGAGCCAAAGATTGGCCTGCCAGGGGGCGGAAGGGTTAACAGTGGAAGCGCTTAGCAAAGAATTTGCACTCGGTAAATTGAGCAAAGGATAATAACTGTGATCTTGCTCAGGGATGCCTAGCTAGCTTGGGGCAACAGGTTCAAAAAGGCATCAAAATCCGCCAAGGCTTCCTGGTACTGGATTTTAGCTTGGGAACCATTGCGGTCTTTGGCCGCCGCATCCAATCGTTCTAAGTGACCAAACACTTCTTTAGCTAGGGTTTTGGCTTTATCCTGGTCTTTGGGTAATAAAGAACTAGCCAGCCCCAACATATCCCGGCGTAGTTGACCCAAAGGCCCGTGGATATAGGTTTGGGTTGTGACCCAATTTTGATCAGCAATTAGGCCCTGTAACTTTTCTTCCATGCCTTCCCGAGCCACGGCGATCGGATTGACGTAGACCTGCAACTGGGCAATTTTTTCTGGGCTATAGGTAGTGGGGATTTCCACCTGGGGGCTACTGCAACTAACGAGGATCGTAGTTACTAAGACCAGAATAAGGGAAAGTAACGAACGTAAACGAGACATAAGCTTGGGTTACGGTGTTATTAACATTGATGAAATTTGACAAGGAAAAGTTATCCATGCAATTCTGTTCAATCATACGTGCTTTTCTGACCGAAAACGAGTACCAGACCCTCCTAACCCCCTAGGGAGCAAGCACCCCATAAACAAGCTTGAGTATAAATAACTAATTGCCCATTCCATCATTTAATGTTGGCCGGAGCATCGGACGGCAAGTTCTCCCCAGGAATAATAGTCCATTGTTCATCAACCAAGCTTTAAAAATATTCACAAAAAATTCTTCGGTATTAGCACTATTTTCTGGGCAAACAATTGAAAAAAATGAGCTAGCATGGCCTCAATATGAGTATTAAGTAGGTTCACCATGGGTGCTGTTATCTCGGCGATCGCCGCTTTGGCCAGTTGGACAGTATTTATCACCGTTAAAAATCCTGAGAATCCCAAAATTCCTAAACTTTTACGGCCCCTGCTATTTTTTATTGCCCTACTCATGTCAGCATTATTTGTGCAACAGAGTTTAGGGCGAGCTCTGGTGGTGATTCCGGCGGGGGAAGTGGGGGTAATCGAAACTATGGGCACAGTGAATACTACTCCCCTTACCTCTGGGGTTTATTTCCTCAATCCCCTTTCCAAGGTCGTCACCTATTCCACCCGTTTGCAGGACATTAAAGAAACCGTAGATACCTCTTCTAAAGAAGGTTTGAACTTTAACATTGATGTCAGTTTGCAATATCGCCTTAACCCGGAAAAAGCTGGGGAAGTGTTTTCTAGCCTCGGCAGTGAAGAACAGCAAAGGGAAATTATTATCTCTCGCTTCCGTTCCCTCATCCGGGAAAATACGGCCAAATACGATCTAAGTTCTATCTATGGTGATAAAAGAGCTGAGATTTCCGGAGTACTGGTTCAGTCAATGAAAGAGCAATTAGAACCCCTGGGATTTGTGGTGGAAGAAGCCCTAATGAGAAATGTGATTTTGCCGGAAAATATTCAAAAAGCGATCCAAGCCAAAGTGGAAGTGGAGCAGAGTAATCAGAAAAAAGAACTAGAACTAATTAGTGCCAAAAGGGATGCGGAAAGAAAAATCATTGAAGCCCAGGGGGTAGCTGATTCCCAAAGAATTCTCTCCCAAAGTTTGACGGATCAAATTATTAAATTAAAAGCCATTGAAGCCACCCAGAAACTGGCAGAATCCCCCAACACAAAGGTATTAATTATGGGCTCGGGGGAGGGAAATTTGCCCATTATCATGTCGGACCCCTAACCCAACCCTGCGGCGGCATGGGCTTTAGCTAAACGAACATAGTTTTGTCCGTGGTCTAGTAGACCTTGGACCTGGCCTTCACTCACCTGTTTAATAATTTTTGCTGGTACTCCCATCACCAAAGACCGGGGGGGCACATCCTTGGTCACCACGGCTCCAGCACCGATGATACTGCCAGAACCAATGCGAACATTATCCAAAATAGTTGCTCCAATGCCGATCAAGCTACCCCGTTCAATGTGGGCGGCGTGGACCACAGCCCGGTGGCCAACGGTGACCCAATCTTCTAGTACGGTGACAATGCCCGGATCGCCGTGGATTATGGCTCCATCTTGGATATTAGTGCCTTCCCCAATGATTATGGCTTCCAGATCCGCCCGCACCACAGCTCCGTACCAAATACTAGAATCCTTGCCTAAGTGGACTTTGCCGACCACAGTGGCATTGGCTGCCACAAACGCTGCTGGGGATAAATCCGGTGGAGTAAGGTAAATGAGAAAGTTTGCGTCCATAACACCCTTGAGAGCCTGTTTGCAAAGTTTGGAATGGGGATTAATCCCGCCAGGCACCTTTAGCAAGGGAGAAAAAAATTGAAAGTTTTTCCTTCAAGGGGGATTTAGGGCTGACCATACCACTTTTCTAACCCACTCCCACAATGAACACAAAAACAGTTTTGGGCAATTTTCCGTTATTTCGCCATACCAGCAAAAAAAATTTCGCGCTACCATTGAGGGCAACAAAATGGGACTTGGGTAGTCTAAATTTCCCAATCCTTTAGGGGGAAGTCTCTGTTTTGGTCAAGACCCATAGCTTTTGGGTTTTTGAACGTTGTTGTTGTTGCCGCAAGGCGAAATTTTTGTTATGCACTATACCTTTGATATTTTGGGAGTAACGCCGGTTTTCACCTTTTTTAACTATCAACAAGAGGTGGAAAATAACCCCCGCCGCAGTATGGCCTACCTGGGCAGTCCCGAATGCACTTTGGATGGGCTGATTCAAGCTACAGAATTAATTCCCGACAAACCTGACTGGGACTGGGACGCAGTGGTAAAAACCATGGTTAACTTTTGGTTGCACCACGAATCCAATATTCAGACTTGGCGACGGGAAATGGCCAGTTTTAGTGAAGCAACTTTACTGGTGGCTAGGGTTGCCAATACCCAAGTGCTCCGTCAAGAGTTTGAAGCTCTGCTTTAGCAACTAGGACAATGTTTGTATAGCGTTCCCGGTGTTCTCATTTCTTTTACCGGGCTGGGTTGTTCCATTGACCGCAATATTATGATGGCTTTGAGTTTGCCACCAATCGAACAAGGCTAAAGTTTTCTTTCTCTAGCTTTGCAAGAATCCAGAAGACAAACTTAGAAACCTTAATTTCCTCAACCTAATTTTTTGTTGCCGCTTTGAACTTGATAAAACCCACTTGCCAATCCATGGTTACCAGGGATGGGATCCGCTTGGACAGCGATCTTTACTATCCCAACTCCGGTGGGCCATGGCCGGCCCTGTTGATGCGGCAACCCTACGGCCGCCGTTTAGCTTCCACCCTGGTGTATGCCCATCCCCATTGGTACGCTGCCCAGGGTTATTTAGTCGTTATCCAAGATGTACGGGGTCGAGGGAGTTCGGAGGGAGAATTTGATCTATTTGCCCACGAAGTAGAAGACGGCCAGGATTGCCTAGATTGGGTTTCTAAGCTACCCCAATGTGAAGGTTCTGTGGCCACCTATGGTTTTTCTTACCAGGGCATGACCCAACTGTATGCTGCTGTCAACCACCATCCGAGTTTGAAAACCATTTGCCCGGCCATGATCGCCTGGGATTTATATCAAGATTGGGCCCATGAAAATGGGGCTTTTTGTCTGCAAAATAACCTCGGCTGGGCCCTACAGTTGGCGACGGATTCTGCCAAGCGGCGGCAAGATGAGCAAACTTTTCAACGGTTGATGCGCCTAGCAAAAAGTTACGATTTTTCTGGTTTCCAACCAGCCATTCCCGATCGCCTGGGGGAGTTGGCCCCGGATTCCTTTTACCATCAATGGATTAGTGAACCTCCAGAAGCAGATTATTGGCAACGGCGATCACCAGATCAACGCTGGCAAATTAGGGAAAAAATTGACATTCCCGTGTTGCAAATTGGCGGTTGGTTTGATCCCCATCTGCGAGGTAATTGGCGTTTATATGCAGAATTAGAAAGATGTGGCATTCAGCAAAAAATGGTGGTGGGGCCCTGGGGGCATTTTCCCTGGGGCAGTCGGGCCGGGGGACAAAATTATGGTGAGTCTGCCATCAGTGGGGTGGATCAGTTGCAATTAGCCTGGTTTGATCATTTTCTTAAAGGGCAAGAGCCCCGCTTTAATCCAGCCAAGTTGGAGTTATTTGACCTGGGCACCAAGCAATGGCGATATTTAACTGACTTGCCCTCGACGCAACAAAGCTGGTTTTTACAATGCTCTGGTTTAGGTACTACCCAAGGCAGTGCTTTGACGGCAAAGGTTCCAGCAAGGTCAACGGAGGAAATTAGCGATGTTTGGGTTCATGATCCCTGGCGACCCGTACCCAGTTTGGGGGGGCATAGTGGTTATCCCCAGGGAGTGAAGGAAAGAAGTACTATTGATGATCGCAGTGATGTGGTTACCTATACTTCTGAGCCTTTGCAGAAAAGTTTAACCATCTGTGGTGTTCCCCAAATTTTCCTCACTTTGGAATCCGATCGCCCTAGTTTCGATGTAGCGGTGAGCTTGTCTCAATTTAGGGTCACTGGAGAAGTGTGGGCCCTCAGCCAGGGTTACTGTACTAGCCTGGAACAGCAAGGGACTTTGACAATTCCGCTCCAAGGCATTTGTGTAACATTGTCCGTTGGCGATCGCCTGCGCATTAGTTTAGCGGGGGCAAATTTTCCTGCTTATCCCGTCAACCCTGGCACTGGCCAGCAGGCAGTTTTTGCTAATTTAATTGATCAGCAAATTATTACCCTGGCTTTTGTCACCCATGGCCCAACCCAAAATCACCTGCTGTTGCCCATTCTCTCGGGGGAGTGAACAAAAGTTTTGATTATCCAAAGGCGATCGCCTTGCTGGGTTATTTCTTCTACCACTCCAGAGCCGCCGCCACAGTGGGAAAATGCTCCATAAAAATCTTCCGAGCCGCCAAAGCAATTTCCCGGTGTTCTTTTTGGGTGGCCTGGTCACAGCGGACACTGAAATAGTGGATCCAACTGCGTACAGAGCCTTTCATATATAAACGGGTAACCGTATTGAGGGGCAAAATAGAACGGGCACACTCTTTGGCAATGCCCTTAGCCAAGGCCTCTTCATAAAGTTGATGACTTTTTTCCCACACGGCTGCCTGGGCTTGGTTGAACCATTGTTTGGTGCTTTCATCAAAGTCATCTAGGGAATTTTGACGGTTTTTCACATCCTGACGACGGGCTTCATAGCACTCATATTCGGTAGCACAGGAATACCTTAAACTAAACTCCTGAAAAGAAAACGATCGATGTCTTAAAATTTGGGGGGCGATCGCCCGGGTGGTGGTAATTTCCAAGGTCATATCCACCATTTCAAAAATGCTCCAATGGCCTTCCCGGATGCAAAATTGCAATAGCTTAGTGTAGTTGGGATTTTCCTGGTTAGGACTAGAAACCCTAGCGCAGTACGCAATTAGTCCCTCGGGGGAAAGGGGCTCCCCGTCAATGACAATTTCGGGTTTGGTGAGGGAAATGAAACGAACATCCATGGTTAAAAATAGGCCACTATGGGGAGGAGATTTATCGTTGGCCTTGGTAAATGCAGGGCAAAATCAGCATTGCCCCACAAAAAAATTCCCCAGCTATGGCCAACGGGGGACAACTTGGGGATATCAGCTTAATTGTGGTCCAACAAATTTTCTTAAGCGACCAGGTAAAATGACAAGCCCCAGGGGCGATCGCCAGTTTATTTAAAACCAACCGCCGCTTGCCACACAAAGGCCAAAGCCAAAAAGAAGAGGGGAATGACCGGCAGAACATCCACCAGGGGGTCAAAAATCTGATAGGCTTCCGGCAATTTAGCGAGCAAATAAATTGTTTCCATTATTTGAGTTTCCTGACTGACAAAGAATAAAATCTTAATTTACGGTAAATCTTATCATGATGGCCCCTTCCCCCATTAGCCGTTTTGACGAAATTCAAGAAGCGGCGATCGCCTCGCACAGAGAGACATTCTCGGAACTGTAAAGGTTCTGCATTCTATGGGCCAAACAACGGGTCAGTTTTTGGGAGCTAGCCTTGATGGTGCTGGGGTCGTAGTCCCTAGCGGTGATGCCCTGGCCAAAATTAATTTCCACTGAAGTGCCTTTGCCTGGGTAGGGGTCACTGTAGGCAATGGTCACTGGGATCACTTTAATGTCAGTGTTGGGGTTTTGCTTACAAACTTCCATCGCAATGCGCCCAATGCCCCGTTTCAGGGGATGGACAGTGTGTTGATCCCGAAAAATGCCCCCCTCAGGAAAAATGACTAACATTTCCCCTGCTTGGAGTAACTGCACACTATAACTTACACTACTGATTTCCGGCCTTTTCACGTCAACGGGAAATCCCCCCAAATGGCGAATAAACCAACCCTGTAAACCTTGCACCTCCGTCACCGCCACCATAAAACGGAGGTCTCGACCAGTTACCCCCCGACCGGCGGCCAAAGAAAGCAAAATTGCATCCCAACGGGAACGGTGGGTGGGGGCCAGAATAATCGGGCCACTGCGGGGTAAATGCTCCTGACCATGGATGGCGATCGGGCCAAAATACCAATGTAAAAACCTGGTGCCTAGGGGATAAATTAATTTGATTAGCCAGGGGGAAACCCTGGAAGGGCCAATGACAGCAGGGTCGATCGCCAAGGGAGAATTGGTCATGGTTACGAAAAAAATATGGGTTCTTCCTCCGACAGACGATTGAACTAGAACCTTGGTATTAATTAAATCGCTTGCCGTGGGGGGTGGTCTCTGTTTTTAAGTTAGATTAACTACTCTGGTTTGGGGACGAGCCATGGGACAGTTAAACAACAGTTGAACGGCCAAATTCCCTCCGCTATGTTGGGGGCTGAGCCTTTCAGCTACAGTGGTTAAATAATTACCCTGGGATTATGTCGGCCCTATTCCTTGGCCCATTGCTATAAATAACTATGATTAGTCTTGATCAAGTCAAACAACAAATCCAAGCCGCTCTACCTGATGCCGAAGTAATGGTCAATGACCTGGGGGGAGGGGATCACCTGGAGGCCGTGGTGGTATCTTCAGCCTTTACCGGCCAGTCCCGGGTCAAACAACATCAAATGGTCTATGGTGCCCTCAAGGATGCTTTGGCTTCGGAAGCAATCCATGCCTTGGCGCTGAAAACCTTTACTCCAGAAGCCTGGGCCGTGGCCCGGCAGACTGCTTAGATTTTTCCCCTCCATCGAAAATTGGCTCTTTGACATCCCCCAAAACGGCTAAAGCCAGGGGATTCCTAGACCTGTTTTCCGATAAATTTGAGTTGGGGGGTAAAATGGCAATATTTAAACAACATTAAAGTTGTTAAACTCGCCCACATCCCAATTTGTCCTTGAAGAGGAGTTGTCTGAATGAATCCGGAAACGAAAGCAAGAATTGATCAGTTGGTCACCGCCAATAAGGTGATGGTCTTTATGAAGGGCACGAAGCTGATGCCCCAGTGTGGTTTTTCCAACAATGTGGTGCAAATTCTCAATATGTTGGGTATTCCGTTTGAGACTTTAGATGTGCTGGCCGATGCGGAAATTCGTCAAGGTATTAAGGAATATTCCAATTGGCCCACCATTCCCCAGGTTTACGTCAATGGTGAATTTGTCGGTGGTTCTGACATCATGATTGAGCTCTATCAAAATGGTGAGCTGCAGGAAATGTTAGAAGTGGCCTTGGCTTCCTAGGGCTTCACATTCTCGGTGCATAACGCTGGCGATCGCCGTGGGGGGAAGCTCTCATCTGTGGAGGGCTTCTTTCACTCCTGCCGTTGGCCAATAAGATGGCGGAGACGGTGGGATATAATCGGACAGGCTTTCGCTAGGGCGTTGTTTGCACCTCAGCGACTTTGCTGCTTGTTTAACTCTAATTATTGTTTAACTACTTAGAAATCAATTCCCATGGCACAAGGTAAAGGTTTCGGATTCGGCCTCGGTAAAATTAAGGAATTACAGGAAGCTTTCCAAAAAGCCCAACAGGTTCAAGAAGGGGCCAAAGTGCTCCAGGAAGAACTGGAAAGAATGGAAATTCCTGGCAAAAGTGCCGATGGATTGGTGACAGTGTTGATGAGTGGCAACCAAGAACCCCTCAGTATTGAAATTGATCCCAGTGCCCTTGAAAAAGGAGCAGAAGGACTATCGGCATCCGTCACCGAAGCGATGAAAGCGGCTTATGCTGAGTCCACGGAAACCATGCGCTCTAAAATGGAAGAGTTAACCAGCGGTTTGAATTTACCCGGTATGTAGGTTCGCCGCCCTTGCCCCCAATCGGAGAGGGATCTGTGACTCGTATTCTTAAGCTCTCGCACCTTACCCCCCAACAATTAAACCAACTCAAACGTCGCTCGGAACAAAACATTGACCAAGCCCTGGCGATCGCCAAGGAAGTTATTGAGCAGGTAAAAATGGAGGGAGATGCGGGGGTTTTGCATTACAGCCGTCAGTTTGACTTCGCTGGAGCCACGGCGGAAAATTTGCGGGTGAGTGAAGCGGAATTTGCCGAAGCGGAAAAGTTAGTAGATCCTAAACTACGGCGGGCGGTGGAACACGCTTTTCGTAATATTGAAAAGGTTCATGCTGGGCAAATGCCTCCCCCCATGCACCTAGCGGAAATTGAGCCGGGGGTATTTGCGGGGGAAAAAATTACGCCTCTGCCCACGGTGGGTTTGTATGTTCCTAGAGGAAAAGGGGCGTTTCCCTCCATGATGTTGATGCTGGCGGTGCCGGCCCGGGTGGCAGGGGTAAAGAAAATTGTGGTTTGTACTCCCCCTGACAAAGAGGGAAAAGTGGAGCCGGTTTCCTTGCTCACTGCCCGCATGGCCGGAGTAGATGAAGTGTATAAATTAGGTGGTGTCCAGGCCCTCGCGGCGATCGCCTACGGGACCGAAACGGTTAGCAAAGTGGATAAGCTAATTGGCCCCTGTAGCATTTACGGCGCGGCGGCGAAAAGATTACTGTCCGGTATTGTTGATGTGGGTTTACCGGCGGGACCTAGTGAGTCCATTGTTTTAGCTGATGAAACCACTGACCCCAAGCTGGCGGCGTTGGATTTATTGATCGAAGCGGAACACGGCTCCGACTCAGCGGCGCTGTTGGTGACCCACTCTGAAAGTTTGGCGGAAAAGGCACTAGGTTATTTAGGGGAATACCTGGAAAAACTCCCCCCCTGGCGCAAAAAGTTTTGTGAAGATGGTCTGGGGTCCTATGGTGGCATTTTGCTCACTGATAGTTTGCAGGCTTCCCTAGATTTCATTAATGATTACGCTCCAGAACATTTACAGGTGTTGACCACTGACCCCCTCAAGTTGGTGGGGAAAATCGACAATGCAGGGGAAATTTTACTGGGCAATTACACTCCGTCTTCGGCCGCTACCTATGCCATTGGAGTCAATGCGGTGCTTCCCACAGGGGGCTTTGCCCGTTCCTACTCGGCAGTGTCGGTGTTTGATTTCCTCAAGCGTTCTACCCTAGCTTATTTAACGGAGGAAGGTTTTGCTGGGGTGAAGGAAACGGTCACTACCCTAGCGGACTATGAGGATTTTCCCGCCCATGCCCTGGCTATACGAGAACGGGAAAATTTGCTTTAACTTAGAATTATTCATGGCTTTTGGACAAGTTAACTAAATCCCAATGTTTTATTTGATGGTAACTATTACCGTCAAGTGCCGTGCTTTGGTTGGTTGTGTTTGGTACTGGATATTGCCCACTGGTAACTAAAAATACAATCAGCCTAAAATTTGGGGGTTTTGGAGCAGCGTTCCATAATCCACGTTGCATTATCGACATAGAACTGTTCAAGGGCTTTCTAAAAATTGAACACTCACTTATTTTTTATCTATCATTAGAGAATTGATTAGACTTGAAATCATTGCTGTTATTCAGGTGATCGCCAAGCTAATTAATGGAATAAATACTGGACAGATAGCTTTTAACTATTTTTTCCCATGTCTATTGATGGGGATTTCGTCTGTTTTTTATTTATATTTACGTATTCATTATCGTCTAAGCCTGTTGAGGAATTTGTTGTAAGTCACTAATTTAGTATTCCGATTAATACCCCGAAATTTAATTGAATTCTAAATAATTCTGAATATTTTTTATTAAATAATTAATCCTTATGAATAATTCTACTGTCTCTAATATTGACATTACTCCCCGAGATAAATACAACCAACAATTACTGGCCCATGTTCATCCTTCAGATTGGATTAATCCTGCTCCTAAAGATCAATATGACCTCGTAGTGATTGGAGCTGGCACCGCTGGTTTAGTAGTAGCTGCCGGGGCAGCGGGTTTAGGTATTGGTCTTAAAGTCGCCCTAATTGAAAAGCATCTGATGGGGGGCGATTGTCTCAACTTTGGTTGCATTCCTTCTAAGGCCCTAATTAGCTCAGCAAGAGTGGTAGGAGTAATGAATAATGCTAATAGTTTAGGCATCAAAAAACCAGACAGCATTGAAATTGATTTTCCCGCTGTGATGGCGAGAATGCGTCAAATTAGGACCGGCATTAGCCACCATGACTCTGCTCAAAGATTTCGGGATTTGGGCATTGATGTCTTTCTTGGAGAAGGACATTTTATTCGTAATAATACAATTGAGGTGGGAGGAACTATTCTTAAGTACAAAAAAGCCATAATTGCTACTGGAGCGAGAGCGGTTAAACCTAACATTCCTGGCATAGAAGAAGTCGGATTCCTGACCAATGAAACAGTATTTTCTTTAACGGAATGCCCCGATCGCCTAGCGGTCATTGGCGGTGGCCCCATTGGCTGTGAGCTAGCCCAAGCTTTTCAACGATTGGGGGCAAGGGTGACTCTGCTTCATCGAGGTGACCATTTATTAAATAAAGAAGATCCAGAAGCCGCAGAAATTGTTCAACAATCTTTACTTAAAGATGGCGTTCAATTAGTTTTAAATGCCCAGCTAGAACGGGCAGAATTAACAGCAAATGGCAAGGTTTTACACTACAGCAATAACAGTAAATCAGGTTCCATTATCGTCGATGAAATTCTGGTTGGTGCAGGGCGAGCCCCTAATGTGGAGGAATTAAACTTAGAGGCTGTGGGGGTAAAATTTGATCGCCGAGGAGTGAAAGTTAACGATTATTTGCAAACTACTAACCCACAAATTTATGCCGCTGGTGACATTTGTATGGACTGGAAATTCACCCATGCCGCCGATGCCGCCGCCCGGATTGTGATTAAAAATATTCTCTTTTGTCCTTTTGGTTTGGGACGCAGCAAATTAAGTAATTTAACTATGCCTTGGGTAACCTACACCGACCCAGAAATTGCCCACGTAGGATTAAATGAAACGATGGCCGAGGCCTTAGACATAGGCTATAAAATTATTAAAATTTCCTTCTCCCAGATTGACCGGGCGATCGCCGCCGGAGAGACAGAGGGCTTTTTGAAAATTATCCACGTGGCCAACAGTGATGAAATTTTAGGTGCTACCATTGTTGCTCCCCACGCCGGGGAAATGATTTCTGAAATTACTACAGCCATTGTTAATAAAATTGGTTTAAGCAAATTATCTGGGGTGATCCATCCCTATCCCACCCAAGCCGAAGCAATCAAGAAAGCCGCCGATGCTTACCGCCGTACTTTGCTCACTGATAATACGAAAAACTTATTAAAAATTCTAACTAAATTTCCCAGCAAATTATTCTAAAAAATGTGCTCAAAAATTCTAAAATTATGCTCAATTTAAGATTGACCACAACAGGTTTCATAGCCTAAGCTTTCTAAGATTAGATCACTAACAGCATTGGCCACCGCAAATTCACTAAAAAAACTTTCCCGAAAATCAAAAGCCTGCATTTCAGTCACAATGGCAATTACCAGGGAACCTAAATCATTTTCCCCTTCTAATCGTTGACGCACAAAAATTTGGGCAGCCCTTTCCGCAATGGTGGCATTAATTCCTTCGGGGATAAATTCTTGGTTAAGCCATTGTTGTAATCCTTGACATAACCAATCTCCCTCTTGCACAGGGTCTTGGATGGGGGGCAATGTGATGGGGGGAATGGGTTCAACAGCCATATTTCCTGGAAATTTTGTTTATAAAATGTTAATAAAATATTGTTTAAGGGTGGCTAATTTAAAGCCATCGTAGCAGATTGGTAGATGGCCAAAAACAGCTCCAAAAGTTACTAAAAGAGAAAATAGCGTTGGGCCATGGGCAACACTGACGCTGGCTCACAGATGAGTAATTCTCCGTCGGCCCGGACTTCGTAGGTTTCTGGATCTACCTCGATATGGGGCAAATAGTCATTCAGTTTCAAGTCCCGTTTAGTTAACTGGCGAATATTTTTCACCGCCACCACCGGCTTGCTCAGTCCCAATTTTTCGCCAATATCTTTTTTCGCTGCCTTCTGGGAAACAAAAGTCACACTCGTAGCGGCGATCGCCCCACCATAATTGGCAAACATCGGTTGCATATGCACCGGCTGGGGAGAGGGAATACTGGCGTTGGCATCCCCCATCTGGGCGTAGGCCACCATGCCCCCCTTAATGACTAATTCCGGTTTAACCCCAAAAAAAGCGGGCCGCCAGAGGCACAGATCCGCTAATTTGCCCACTTCCACTGAGCCAATTTCCTCGGAAATACCATGGGTAATGGCAGGATTGATGGTGTATTTAGCCACATAGCGCTTGGCTCGGAGATTATCATTATTTCCCCCTTCACCAACCAGGGAACCCCGTTGCACCTTCATTTTGTGGGCCGTTTGCCAAGTACGACAAATAACTTCCCCCACTCGACCCATGGCTTGGGAATCGGAAGAAATAATGCTAAAGGCACCCAGGTCGTGCAAAATATCTTCTGCGGCAATGGTTTCCCGTCGGATCCGGGATTCAGCAAAAGCCACATCCTCCACAATATCGGGGTCGAGGTGATGACAATGCATCAACATATCCAGGTGTTCTTCCAGGGTGTTGATGGTGTAGGGACGAGTGGGATTAGTGGAGGAAGGGAGAACGTTCAATTGTCCGCAAATTTTGATAATGTCCGGTGCGTGGCCTCCCCCGGCTCCTTCGGTGTGATAGGTGTGAATAACTCGATTTTTGAGGGCGGCAATGGTGGTTTCCACAAACCCAGCTTCGTTGAGGGTATCGGTGTGAATTGCCACTTGAACATCGTAATTTTCCGCCACACTTAGGCACATATCGATCACCGCTGGAGTAGTGCCCCAGTCCTCGTGGAGTTTTAATCCAATGGCCCCAGCCCTAATTTGTTCCTCCAAGGCCGCTGGTTGACTACCATTGCCTTTGCCCAAAAAACCGATGTTTAGAGGGAAAGCATCGGCGGCTTGTAACATACGGTGAATATTCCAGGATCCAGGGGTACAGGTGGTAGCATTGGTTCCTGTCGTCGGCCCGGTGCCTCCCCCCACCAGGGTGGTAATCCCCGAAGCTATGGCTGTTTCAATCTGTTGGGGACAAATAAAATGCACATGGGCGTCAATTCCCCCCGCTGTTAAAATCATTCCTTCCCCGGCGATCGCCTCAGTGCTGGGGCCAATAATAATCGAAACATTGTCTTGGATATGGGGGTTACCTGCCTTACCAATGGCACAAATGCGACCGTTCTTAATGCCCACATCAGCTTTGACAATGCCCCACCAATCCAAAATTAAGGCATTGGTGATCACCACATCCACCGCCCCTTCTGCCCTGCTTAAAGGGGATTGCCCCATGCCATCCCGAATTACCTTGCCGCCACCAAACTTCACTTCATCGCCATAGGTAGCGTAATCCTGTTCTACTTCGATGAATAATTCCGTATCCGCCAGTCGTACCTTATCTCCCACAGTGGGACCAAAGGTGTGGGCGTAGCTGTGGCGGTCCATTCGGTAACTCATGGTGACTATTTCCTTGGTTAATTGAGGGGGGAAGATTCTAGTAACTGTTGCAGGCTATAGGGACAGGTCTTAGGAAAACCCACTGTGTGGCCGGTTTTCTCCTGCACGTAGCCTAGGGCATCTTGATAAATCTGGGGCAATTCTTCCTCCAGATAGTTTTTCAGAGTAGTGGTCAAATGACGGCGCAATTGGGTACGAAAACCTTGAATATCAGCCCGCCAATGGTTTTGGTTCCGCCCCCGTTCCTGCTGCCAGTATTGCAAGAGTAGGCAATGGCGTATTAACTTTTCCAAAAGATGGGCAACTCGATTGCGATCCCGTTTCCCCAAACTTTCTAACTCCTCAATTAAATGAACCCAGTCCAGATCCACCAGAGCATTCTGACGCAATAGGCTCACCGTCACCTCAAGCCATTGGGCAGGATCTTGCTCATAAAGTTCGGACAGAACTTCGCTAGAGGAAATGGGGAATTGCAGTTGAGATTCCATTGCTGAGAAACTAACGGTCCGGAATATTTGGTTCAGTCTAGCCAAAGCCCTTAACTCTTACCAGTGGCAGGGGAATAATCGGCAATAACGGCAATGTACAACAGGTGCAAAAGCAAACCCCCTAGCCAGATGCCCGAAAGAGGTGTCAACCAAGACCAATCGGCCTGGTTTAAGTTATGAACAAACCATAGGCCAGAGTTAATCGCTAAAAATACCGCCACATGGACAGCAAAATTCATCCGGTCATCCAAACGACGAAAGGCAGGGTCATTACGGTCGGGTTTACGGGGCCAACGAGGAGGCATAGATTACCAGTCAGGGTCACAATTAATCACTAGCCCCAATTTTAACGGCAACGGTCTGAAATCCTCTCGAATCAAGACACAAAATTTCAGGCAATCCTCCTAGTTTTGAGTCAACTAATTGAGCAGTCCAGATTGTTGCACCGTTTGCCAAGCGGGCCAGATTTTTCCTTGCATAAAGAGGGCGATCGCCTGGAGGCCATTAATTTCAGGATTATCGGGAGCTAGGGCCAGAGCAGGTTTGAGGGCTTGTTCCCCCTGGTGTCCCTGCCAATCGTAAAGATGAACAAAGGCTAAATAAGCATGGGCGTAGGGATTTTGCGGATCTAGTTGGACTAAGGATTGCAAAGCGGCGATCGCCTGGGGAGGATTTTCCTGCAATACCCGGGCCAAAACTTGGGCATAGGTCAAACGGAGGGCATCAACGGGATTTTGGCTGAGGCGATAGGTCCAACTAGCATCCCCCTGCCGGAGATAGTCATGGCGAGGATCGTATAAATTAATCCGGTCTACCTGGGCGAAAACCGGCTCTAATCCAGCAATACCCTGCTGCAAATTTTGCGCTAAATGGTACAGTTGGCTGACAAAATCCAATGGTGGGGCAGACAAAGCCGGAGCATCGGCAGCTAAGGTTAGGGTAATGTCTGGTAAAGGTAAGGGTTGGGCCGTCATGGTGCTGGGATCTAACCATTGTCCTGTTAGGCGGTAATTGCCTGGAGGTAGATCCGCTGGAGGCAACATACTTGTCCTTTCAATTACTTCAACTCCTTGATTTCTACTGGAAGGAAGCAATTCTCCCAAACCGATGGCATGGTCATGGAACCAAACTTGCTTAGGATCAGCAACATTTTGCCAAGTGAGCAAAACAATCCCTTGACTAAGGCGATCGCCGTTGCCCTGCCAATGGTAAGTGATGGGTACGGGTTGACCGGGGGGGGCGCTGGTGGGTAAATCAACTTTGGTCAATTGGGGCAATTCGGTATTAATTTGACTGGGTTTAACCTCCACCCTGGGTTGGCGACGGTGCCAGAGGTTCAACTTACTGCCATCGGGCAAAGGCCAGGTTTGCACAGCGGTAAAATTACTATTCTGGGCAATGGCTTCTCCCAACTCCACTTGTACTGGGTCAGCTAAATAGTTATCTCCAGTTTTGGTCAAGAACCAGTCGAAATTTTGCTGATCCTGTTGAATAATTTGCCCGTTACGACTCAATTCCCGACCGTAAGCCCGAAAATCTGCCGCCGCCCCATAATAATTCAGCGTATTGGGATTGATTGCTGGACTGTTGGGAATCACACCCAAATTAATTCTTTGCTCCGGGGTGGTTTCCATGGCAGCGGTAATGACTTCCGTGTTGGGGGCAGGCAAAACAAAATCGGGACGAAATAACACCGATGGGTTGAGGGCTTGGACAATGCCATCACTGCCAGGGATGGGAAATAAATTGCCGAGGGTGACCAAAATGGCGATCGCCAACGTACCCCAGCGCACCCACAACCAACGACCACACCAACGGGTCAGACCGAAGGCCAGAAAAATAGCCACAATGGGCAAATAGGGCAAAATGTAGCGGTCATCTTTATTTTGAATGGCCGAACAGATTAAATAAGTGCCGCCGTAGTAATATCCCAGCCACAGCAACCCCGGTTTCGCTTCCCGCCAACTAGGTATCTGCAACGAAGCAGGAAAACGATTGAGCAGGGACAGAATTACCCCCACCAAGGGCGGTATTAACCAGACCCAGGACAGGGCATTGGGTAAATCTTGCCAGTAGTAAGTCCAGGCAGCCAGGGTATTAATGGGGGGGTCCCCCTCTAAAGTGGCGGGGATGGCATTGGAGTTTTGGGCAGTGCTGAAGAGGTAAATCCAGTTGGTGCGATACCAGGGATACCAAAGGGGAATGCTTGCCAGTAAACCCACTAGCAATTGGGCTAACCGTTGCCATTGTTTGGTCCACAGAGTCCACAATCCCAAGCCCACCAGGGGAAAAAATAGGTAGAAAATGATGCTTTGTTTGGAGAGCAAACCTAGTCCCAACCCAACTCCAGTGGCGATCGCCCAGAGCCATTGGGAACGACGACCTTTAGCCTCTTTCCAATAGGTCAGACAGGTAAAGCTCAACAGGGTAAAAGCCAGCAGTGGGCTGTCCAACAACACAATCAAACGACTATGGATTAAGCGGGGAATCAAAACCATGATAGCCACTGCCCACAGGCCAATTTCCCGGCTGAAGAGTTTTTTTCCCAAGCCGTACACAGAGAGAATTAAAATGCCACTCCACAGCCAATTACTCAGTAAATCCAGATCACTACCTGGGCCGCCCAGCCCCTGGAAAGGAGCATTGACTATGTAGGTCAAAGGGGGATATTTGGGGGACAACATCCAAAAGCTCCGCCACCATTCCCCGCTCAAAAACTCCGGCGATCGTAGGGCTTGCAAATATTCCAGGCCGTAGGATAGGTGATTACTCTGGTCCCAAGCTGGCACTGTTTGATCCATCCCTAGCCACAGGCGATCGAGGCCGTTGCTACCAAGCCACACCATGGCCAACAGCAGGGGCACTCCCCAGGATTTAGACAAAATTTGCTTAACCATAGCAGGGGTTAGACGTAAGATGGATACCAACAGCCCATCTTTTATGATTGGGCACCGAGAGTCTTCCTGGCCTGACCCAAACGGTTAGGGTTAGGGGGGCTTACCATTCAGCATTAATCATTTTGGTAATCCTATGAGTGCAAACCTTGCCCAACTCCACCAGGCCCTGGAAAATCGTACCGCCTTAAAGGTAATTAGCGGTTTAAATAACTTCGATAGCGCCAATGTTTTAGCCGTGGCCCGGGCCGCCCAGGCTGGGGGAGCTACTTTTGTGGACATTGCAGCCGATCGCCAATTGATCCAACAGGTGCGCCACGCCATTGATTTGCCCATCTGTGTGTCGGCGGTGGAAGCAGAATTATTAGCCGAAGCGGTGGCCGCCGGAGCTGACTTGGTGGAAATTGGTAACTTTGACAGTTTTTACGCCCAGGGTCGTCGTTTTGAAGGGCCGGAAGTGTTGGCCCTCACCAAAGCCACCCGTCAATTGTTGCCCCATACTTTGCTCTCCGTTACCGTGCCCCACATCCTTGCTCTGGACGAACAGGTACAGTTAGCCGAAGCTTTAGTGGCCGCTGGAGCCGACATCATCCAAACTGAAGGGGGGACCAGTGCCGAACCCCATCACCCTGGGATTTTAGGCTTGATTGAGAAAGCCGCTCCCACTTTGGCCGCTGCCCACGCTATCAGTCGAGCCGTTAATGTCCCCGTACTATGTGCTTCTGGCCTATCCGATGTCACCGTTCCCATGGCGATCGCTGCTGGAGCCAGTGGAGTAGGGGTTGGTTCCGCCATTAACCAATTGAACGACCAAGTGGCCATGGTGGCCGCTGTCCGTCGCCTGGCCGATGCCTTGGTGGCCCAGCCTGTGCGGGTTGCCTAACTATCGGTTTAAGTTCGACTAAATAGGTTAGACGCCCCCGGTTCCCTCAAACTTGTGAGGAAAATAGATAAAAATCCTCCAATATTTGGGGGATTTGGGGGCAAACCCAAACTTTGCAAGGGGGAGTGTTAAAACCACTATGCCCCTCGACAAATGCAAAATGTATCAAAATTCCTGCTAACTAACTCCAGGAGCGACAACTGATTCAGTTTCAGTTTTGAACAGTGAAGCCATAATATTCTGCGCCATCTGGGCTGGGGTTAAACCAAGGTCAACGGTGGATTGTTCCGGAGTGGCATGGTCCACAAGTATGTCGGGCACCCCTAAACGTTTCAAGGGCACCAACACGTTGTTATCCATCAGGGCCTCCGCCACTGCTGAGCCAAAGCCCCCCATGAGGCAACCTTCTTCCATGGTCACCACTTTGCCGATGCGCTCGGCCAAGGGCAAAATTAATTCCGTATCTAGTGGTTTAACAAAGCGGGCATTAACCACCGTTGCTTCGATGCCGTGTTCGTGGAGTAATTCCGCTGTTTGCAGAGCGGGATAGACCATGGAGCCGTAGCCCAACAGAAGCACATCATCCCCCGACCGGAGAATTTCAGCTTTACCAATTTCCAGCGGTTCCCAACCTTCCTCCATCAGGGGCACCCCGATGCCATTACCCCGGGGATAACGCATGGCGATCGCCCCGTCGGTGTAGTTAACGCCAGTTACTAACATTTGTTGCAACTCTGCCTCGTCCTTGGGAGCCATCAGCACTAGATTGGGAATGCAACGGAGATAGGCAATGTCATACATCCCTTGGTGGGTGGGCCCATCGGCCCCCACAATGCCGGCCCGGTCCAGACAGAAAAATACGGGTAATTTTTGAATGCAAACGTCGTGGATAATCTGGTCGTAACCCCGTTGCAAAAAGGTGGAATAGATGGCCACCACTGGACGAATGCCCTCACAGGCCATGCCCGCCGCTAGGGTTACAGCATGTTGTTCCGCAATGCCCACATCCACATACTGCTTGGGTAATTTGGCTTGCAGTTTATCTAGCCCCGTACCGGTGGCCATCGCAGCAGTGATACCGACAATGTTGGGATTGTCTTTAGCCAGGGTGGTCAACGTGTGGGCAAAAACCTTGGAATAGCTAGGCGGTTTTGGCTTACTAGAAGGATAGGCCTTGCCGGTAGAAAGGTTGAAAGGACTTTGGGCGTGGTAGCCTACTTGATCCTTTTCGGCTAAGTCATAACCCTTGCCCTTGGTGGTGGAAACATGGACAAACACCGGACCAGGCACTTTTTCCGCTTGTTTAAAGGTATCGATTAATTCCTGTAAATTATGACCGTCAATGGGACCAAAATATTTAAATCCTAGTTCTTCAATCACCGCTCCCACTTTGGGGATAACAAGACGTTTCATTCCCTCCTTGACCCTTTCCATCTCCGGGGTGAGGGAATCCCCCACAAAGGGCAAGTGTTTGATCTGTTCCTCCAGATTGTCCGTCAAAAACTGCATCGGACTGCTGAGGCGGACCTTATTCAAATACCGGGAAATGGCTCCCACATTGGGGGAAATGGACATCTCATTGTCATTGAGAATCACCATTAGTCTGGTATGGGGCAAATGCCCTGCATGGTTAATCGCTTCCAGGGCCATGCCCCCGGTTAGAGCGCCATCACCAATGATGGAAACCACTTTAAAATCTTCCCCTTTGGCATCTCGAGCTAAAGCCATGCCCAAACCAGCGGAAATACTTGTGGAAGCGTGCCCAGCACCAAAATGGTCGAAACGACTTTCAGAGCGTTTGAGGTAACCAGCCACCCCATCTTTTTGCCGCAGGGTATGGAAATCGTGGTAACGTCCCGTCAACATTTTGTGGGGATAGGCTTGGTGTCCTACATCCCAAATCACCCGGTCTTTGTCTAAATCAAGAGTGGAATATAGGGCCACCGTCAGTTCCACCACTCCCAACCCGGGCCCCAGATGACCGCCGCTGGTGGCCACAGTTTGGAGATGTTTTTCTCGGATTTGCCGGGAAACTTCCTCCAGCTCACGGATAGATAAACCCTTTAACTCATTGGGGTGGGTCAGTTCGCTTATGTGCATGGTGGATTGGGACTAACGATGGCTAAATTATGGAACTTTTTTCAGACTTCTCACACTTTAACCCATTGGGTGAAGGGAAGTTAGGTTGGAAAACCCCAGTCACAGTCTGGACAAAACATTCGGTGAACCAATGATGAATCCCCATTGACAAGGCTGGGGAAAAGGGTAGCGAAGATGTCATAATTTTTAACAAAGATTACTAAAGATTTACCCCCAGTTCCTGCTGTAGTAGCCATGAGTGAGCGTCCCCCTGAAAAGACCCTGGCGGAGTTGGCATCCCCAAACCATGAATGCCGGGCCTGCGGTTATGTTTACATTCCCAGCCAAGGGGATCAAAAGACTAGTGTTTCCCCCGGCACTCCCTTTGAGGCCCTACCCCTTAATTGGAAATGTCCGGTGTGTGGCGCCCCCCGCAACTACTTCATCAGCACCGGGGAGACCGATGCTCCCTCTGGCTTTGCCGAGAACCTTAACTATGGTTTTGGCTTTAACCGTATGAGCGGTGGCAAGAAGAATTTACTAATTTTCGGTAGTCTTTTCGTCATTTTTCTATTTTTCCTGAGCCTTTACGGCATGGGATAAGGCTTCAATTTTCCCTCTGAGCCCTTGCTGTACTCGTTGATTATTCCTGTTCACAATGCCTTTTAAATTCCCCAGTTTGAAGTTTGAGCAACTAAAGCAACTTGTCCTAGTGGCGGCGATCGCCGTTTTCTGTGTGAGCTGCAGCCATGTGCCGGATTTGGCGTTCAATCCCTGGCAAGAAATTGCTTTGGAAACAGATTCTACCTTTGCGGATATTGCCTTCACGGAAGATCCGAACCATGGTTGGCTGGTGGGTACCAAGGAGACTATTTTTGAAACCACCGATGGCGGTGATACCTGGGAGCAGAAGCTGATTGACCTGGGAGAAGAAAAGGCTAGTTTTTCCGCCGTTAGTTTCTCTGGCAATGAGGGATGGATTACTGGCAAGCCTTCCATTTTGCTCCACACCACTGATGGGGGCCAAACCTGGGCCCGCATTCCCTTGAGTGAAAAATTACCGGGTGCTCCCTACAGTATTATTGCCCTGGGACCCCAGACGGCGGAAATGATTACGGATTTGGGTGCTATTTACAAAACCACCAATGGGGGCAAAAACTGGAAAGCTTTGGTGGAGGGGGCTGTAGGGGTAGCCCGCACCATTCAACGGTCGCCTGATGGTCGTTATGTGGCGGTGTCAGCCCGGGGTAATTTTTATTCCACCTGGGCACCGGGACAAACGGAATGGACTCCCCATAACCGGAACTCTTCCCGACGTTTACAGACCATGGGCTATGGCAAGGACGGCCAACTATGGTTGTTAGCCCGGGGGGGGCAACTACAATTCAGCACCGATCCTGATGCGGAGGAATGGAGCGATGTCATTGCGCCCCAGGATAAGGGCAGTTGGGGTTTGCTCGACCTATCCTTCCGTACCCCCGAAGAAGTGTGGGTGGCAGGGGCCAGCGGTAACCTGTTGATGAGCCAGGACGGAGGGCAAACCTGGGCAAAGGACACTGGGGTGGAGGATATTCCAGCCAATCTTTATCGGGTGGTGTTCCTCAGTCCGGAAAAAGGATTTGTGTTGGGGCAGGATGGGATTTTGCTCAAATATAACCCCAGCGCCGAGGTGGCAATGGTTCCCTAGGCGGCTCACAAAATAGTAGACTAGACTCTACTTGCTTTGCATTTGTCAGTCAATGTTGTTTTGAAAAATTGAAGGAGAACACAAAATGTCAGGGACTACCGGCGAGCGTCCATTTTCCGATATTGTCACCAGCATTCGCTACTGGGTGATCCACAGCATCACCATCCCGATGTTGTTCATTGCTGGTTGGTTGTTTGTCAGCACAGGCTTAGCCTACGATGCTTTCGGCACTCCCCGCCCCGATGAGTATTTCACCCAGACCCGTCAAGAGTTGCCCATTCTCCAGGAACGCTACGACATTAATCAGGAAATTCAAGAGTTTAATCAATAAAACATTTAATTGTTCTTTTTTAGTTGGTAATTAACAATGGCAACCCAAAATCCTAATCAACCGGTTACTTATCCCATTTTTACGGTGCGCTGGCTGGCGGTTCACACCCTGGCGGTGCCCTCTGTCTTCTTTGTCGGGGCGATCGCCGCGATGCAATTTATTCAACGCTAGGAGTTTTTCATGGACAGAAATTCAAACCCAAACCGCCAACCGGTGGAATTGAATCGCACTTCTTTATACCTGGGTCTATTGTTGGTGGCTGTGTTGGGGATTTTGTTCTCCAGCTATTTCTTTAACTAAACTTTTTTAATACGCAATTTAGGAGGCATGGTATGTTCGCAGAAGGCAGAATCCCTTTGTGGGTGGTGGGTGTAGTGGCCGGTATTGGCGCCATTGGTGTCCTAGGGTTATTTTTCTACGGAGCCTATGCTGGTTTAGGTTCTTCCATGTAATCGAGGGCTAGCCGCCACACAATATCATGGTTTTGAGGTGGGCTTGGCCCACTTTTTTTATGGCAATTTTTCCTCCCGGAATAGATAACAATGGCAATGCAACCCCAAACTTTGGTGATTAAAATTGGTACATCTAGTCTAGCTCGCCCGGAAACGGGTCAGTTGGCCCTGTCCACCATTGCTGCTTTGGTAGAAACTGTGTGCAAGTTAGTCGGCCAAGGCCATCGGGTGGTGTTAGTCTCCTCTGGGGCCGTGGGGGTGGGATGTAGTCGTTTGGGATTGACAGAAAGACCGAAAAAAATGGCTTTTAAACAGGCGATCGCCGCGGTGGGCCAGGGCAGATTAATGCGGACCTATGACGACCTTTTTAGTAGTCTCCGGCAACCCATTGCCCAAATTTTGCTCACCAGACGGGAACTGATTGAACGTACTGCCTACGTCAACGCCTACAACACTTTCCAAGCTCTGTTCGAGTTGGGGGTAATTGCCATTGTCAATGAAAACGATACAGTGGCGATCGATGAACTAAAATTTGGCGACAATGATACTTTGTCCGCTTTAGTGGCCAGCTTGGTGGAAGCGGATTGGCTATTTTTGCTCACTGACGTTGACCGCCTTTATTCCAGTGATCCCCGTTTAGATCCCGATGCCTATCCCATTCCCCTAGTCAAAGCCGCTGAATTAGCCCAATTACAAGTCCGCACCGATAGCACTGGTTCCGCCTGGGGCACCGGCGGCATGGCCACCAAAATCACCGCTGCCCGCATTGCTACGGGATCGGGAGTCCGCACCGTCATCACCCATGGCCAAAAACCCGAGCAAATTTTAGCCATCCTCCAGGGAGCTAATTTGGGCACTCAGTTTGAAGCCCAACCCCGCTCCGATAATGCTCGTAAACGTTGGATCGCCTATGGTTTAGTGCCCACCGGGAAAATTATTATTGACGCTGGGGCGGCCCAGGCCCTCAAAGCTAGGGGCAAATCCCTATTGGCGATCGGGGTGGTTGCCCTAGAAGGGGAATTCAGTGCCACCGATGCCGTCATAATCTGTGATCCCCAGGGTCAAGAATTAGGGCGGGGATTAGTTAATTACAACTGTAACGAGCTAGAAAAAATTAAGGGACTCCATTCCGAGGCGATCGCCGCAGTGTTAGGCTACGTGGGGCCAGATACAGTGATCCATCGAGACAATTTAGTATTACAAGAAAATTAGAAGAGTGTGAAGACAGACAAATGATTTTACGAATTATTTTTGTCCCAACCCGGTATGTTGGCAGAATTAATCCCAGATATTGAAGAAAGTTGGGAGTTCGCCTATCGCTCTTCTATCATTGTAGGAAGGATAAAACAGAGAAGAAAGGGTGAAAGGCAGAGGTGATATATGGTTGCCCCCGTCAAGCAAAAGAAACAGTACAGTTTATCGACAAATATTGTGAAAGCTACAGAGACTTACTTTCTAGAAGTAAGAAGCTTTAAGTACTTTAAATATTTGCATCTAGGATTAATAGCGAATATCAAGAGAAAAACATTTCCAGAAATAGCCAGGGTAGTATAGCAAAAATCGCATAGACAAAGTTATTCAAGATTACTGCATAGCCTAGTGCCTCATAGTTATACTAATTAGTTATATTTCTCGCAGGTCCAACTCTCTAGGACGCCCAAATCCTTTCGGTGCTGGTAACTTGGGCTCGATTATCTTCCAATCCTCATCACTCATGTCACTGGCGTATAGCTTGCGCTGAGGATTAACTACGTTCGGCAAATTGCTCATCGACAATACTCAATTTTTATCTTTCCACCATAAAAAACAGATTTTTCCTATCCTCTTTTCTTTATATTTTCTTTAGAAATCACTTCTAAGGAATCATTTATTGTTAAACGGAACCAAAGATTATGCTGATGTAATGAATGAATAAATGAAAGCGATTGTCTCTATGCGAAATAACAGGGTTATAATTGGTCAATCTAGGGAATTCGCTTTTAATCGTGCCCTTCGTCAACCAATAAGAACATGAGCAAGTAGTGGAATTTGTTTACACCCCTATGATCAAGTGGTACATGATAATTTTTCAACTAGCTTAGTTTATGCGAACGGATTGCAAGAATGTGGAGAAATGTCGTCTTATATGCGACAGGGAGGAGAAGCACCATCTTGTTATGTTGTCGATCCTAATCCATCCGAGGCATTTGACTTAGTTTTAGAATGTAGGGCTTCTATATCGTATTGCTACGTTGTCAGTTAATTTAGACTAGACAAACACGCTCTAAATAGTCTGGAAGTTATTTTTCGATTTTTGCAAAAATGACACTTTCTCCTAAAATTTCGTTGCTATCATATAGTTTAGAGAACTGGCAGAGAATAACCAGAAACTAATTTGAGCCGTACTTATCAAACCCTAGGCATTGTTGTGAAAGGTATGGCCTTTGGGGAATCCGATCGCCTAGTGACCATTTTCTCGCCGGAGTATGGTCTGATCCGAGCCATTGCGCCGGGGGCTAGAAAACCAAAATCTAGTCTCAGGGGTCGCACCGAACTATTTGTAGTTAACCAATTTCTGCTATTTGCGGGAAAAAGTTTGGACCGTATCAACCAAGCGGAAACCCAATATTCTTACCCTGGCCTGGGGCAAAATGTTTGTAATTTGGCGGCGGGGCAGTACTTAATCGAGCTAATCCTGGCCCTCGGGACAGAGGCCAGTGCCCAAACATCCCTGTATGAACTGTTTACCGAACATCTACGACGGTTAGAAACGGAAGCCACAGTAGAAAATATCTATGGCCATCTAGCCCAAGCATTATTCCATTGCCTCGGGGCAGAGGGCTTTGCCCCCCAATTTCATCACTGTGCCATCACGGCCGAAACTATTAGTCCCAATTTTTACGATCGCCAATGGCGGGTGGGCTTTAGCCCAGAATTGGGGGGCATTGTCGATCTTCGCAGTTCTAGCGACATGGGCCCCATTCCCCAAATGCGTCGCTTAACAGCCATGGAACTCAGTTTATTGCAACAACTCAACCAACCTGCCCTACCGGAACCCCAACAATATCTACCGGCGATCGCCCGGAAAAATTTTCGCCTCTGGGATTGGGTAAAAGCGGAAAATCTGATGCGCTACTATGCCCAACGTCAATTGGGAAAAAGCTTCCGGGCCGCTGTTTTACTAGATAGCATGTGGGAGGTGGATTTTTAGCGTACCTTTCCTCCCCTTGAAGCCCAATTAGTCAATATCAATGCTTTGGGGGCGATTATCCTGGGCTGTTTGATTGATATCTGCCCCGGAAAAATCCGTTACCCCTTGCTTTTGTAGCCATTTTTTCAGCGGATCATCGGTCAATTTTAGCCGCAGCACACCAGACACAAACCCCCCAGCAAAGGCGATCGGCTGTTGACAAAGTTCACGGGTCACTGGCTTAAGTTCTTCAAGAAACATGGGCGTTAGCTAGTAAGGTTCAATGGGCGAAAATTTCTAGACAGTCAGTACCCGCCATTATACCCAATTAGCCTATGGCTGAGTTTGGACAAATACAGCCAAAATCCTTGACCGATGGGGCTTTTCTCCGGTAATCCCTTGGCTTTTCCTGTTGAATATCAATTCCAAAGTGCTCCTGAAACCAGGAAAAACATCAACTAAGCCCAGTCGCCATCTTTCTTTGTGACGTTGGGTTGTTGAAGGTACTTTTGCTTGGCTTGGTCGCTATCGTCATTTGAGTAAGGATCACGAATATTTACCTACGACCAGTGAGACGATGATCTATGTTTCCATGTTCAATTCCATGCTCCGAAGGCTTGCCTAAAACTTTTCAAATGCCTTCTCAATGGTTATGGCCGCTTCCCAAACCTGGGGTCATCCGAACGCATCAGGCAAAGGCTGGCATAATCAAGGCAAAAACTAATCCGGCCAGCACTAACCAGCGGAGCCATTGCAAACTTTTGGATGATAGTTTCCAACGAAAATCCCAGAGCCATTGTTGGGGATTATCTTTAGCTCTGCGGCCCCAACTCACCATCGATCGCCAGAGGGCAATGCCACCAACTTTGGCACTGAATAGTAAATGAAATGCCAAACAAAGGACGACAATTAACCAGCCCAGGAGATGGAAAAAATAGGGCAGATGGTTGAGTTCTTTTTGGGGTAACCAACTTTCCTGCATCATGCGCCCGCTCACCACCGCCATGGTCAAAGCCACCAGCATGAGGGTATTAACCAATTTCTGCCAAGCCACCCAAAAGGCCGGAGTGCCTGGTTTCTGTAACTGCTCCCAATTTTGGTCAGACCATAAACGGCGATCGCCAAGGTGAAAGCAGTAGAGAGCAAAGGGAAACATCAGCAGAAATAGGGCTAAAGCCCCAGTGCCATGGAGATCCTGGGTGTAGTAGGGTTTCGGCAACGGTAAAGATCCCCAGCGGCCGTCGTAGGTGTTGTAAACCCAAAAGCCACTGGCGATCGCCAACAGAGTTAACAAAGCCATAGCCCCATGGAGGAGCCGCAATAGCAAGGATTGATAGGGACTAGTGGGACTGGTGGAGGACATAATAAAAGTCGAAGATGAGGAAATTATCGCTAACTCAGTTATCTAAGCTATGTTGCTAGCCTCTTCCGCTGGCACAGTATTTTCTTCAGCATTTTGACTTAGTTTTAATACCAACACCGATAGGGGCGGTAAGCACAAATCGAGGGAATAAGGTTGTTCATGGAAAGACCATTCTTCTGTCCATTTTCCACCTAAATTGCCCATGTTACTGCCGCCGTACTGTCGGGCATCACTGTTGAATAATTCAGTGTAGAAACCAGGTACCGGAACACCCACTCTGTAATGGCTATGGGGTTGGGGCGTAAAATTACAAATGGTAACCACAAATTCTGCGCTATTTTTGGCCCGACGAATGAAGGAAACTACACTGTGGCGATTATCACTGCAATCAATCCATTGAAAACCCGATTCATCAAAATCATTGCTGTATAAAGCCGGCTCATTTTTATACAAATGGTTCAACTCAGTGAAGAATTGTTTTAGTTGTTGATGGGGTGGAAAATTGAGCAAATGCCATTCCAAATCACCCCACACATTCCACTCACTCCACTGGCCAAATTCCATGCTCATAAACATGGTTTTCTTGCCGGGATGGGTGAACATGTAGGTAAATAAAGCCCTGACGTTGGCATACTTTTGCCATTCATCCCCAGGCATTTTGCCCAACATATTGCTTTTGCCGTGCACCACTTCGTCGTGGGACAGGGCCAACATATAATTTTCGCTGTGGTTGTACCACATACTGAACGTAATGCTGTTTTGATGGAACTGGCGGAACCAAGGGTCCATGCTGAAATAGTCCAACATGTCGTGCATCCAACCCATATTCCATTTCAGATTAAAGCCCAAGCCGCCAACGTAGGTGGGCCAGGACACCATGGGCCAGGAGGTGGATTCCTCCGCAATGGATAAAATACCGGGGAAGTAGCTGTAAACAACGCTGTTTACCTGGCGCAAAAAGTCTGCCGCTTCCAAGTTTTCCCGGCCGCCGTACTCATTGGCCACCCATTCCCCTTCTTCTCGGCAATAGTCTAGGTAGAGCATGGAGGCCACCGCATCCACCCGCATGCCGTCAATGTGATATTTGTCGAACCAGAATAGGGCATTGGCCACCAGAAAGTTCCGCACTTCGTTCCGGCCGTAGTTGAAAATGAGGGTGCCCCATTCCTTATGTTCACCTTTGCGGGGATCACCATGTTCGTACAAATGGGTTCCGTCAAAAAAGGCTAGGCCGTGGCCGTCCTTAGGAAAATGCCCCGGCACCCAGTCAATGATCACACCAATGCCGTTGAGGTGACATTGATCGACAAAATACATAAAGTCTTCGGGACTGCCAAAGCGGGAAGTGGGGGCGTAATAACCCGTCACCTGATAACCCCAGGAGCCATCAAAGGGATGTTCGGCGATCGGTAGTAACTCAATATGGGTGTAACCCAATTCCTTCACGTAGGGAATTAGTTTATCCACCAACTCGTAATAGGTTAAAAATCTGGCCCCGGTATTCCATTCGGACACTTCTACCGGCACCCCTTCCCCGTGCAAAGTTTTCACCGGTTCGTCGTAGGCGGTGTGCAACCAGGAGCCTAAATGGAGTTCGTAAACGGAAACGGGTTTACTGAGGGGATCGCTGGTGCGCCTAGCTTCCAACCAATCTTCGTCGTGCCATTGGTAACCGTCCAAGTCTGCCACAATGGAAGCGGTTTTGGGGCGTACTTCTTGGTAAAAACCGTAGGGGTCAGTCTTTTCGTAGATGTGCCCTTCCCAGTTTTTAATCTCATACTTATAGGAGGTGCCCACCCCCAACTCAGGGATAAATAATTCCCACACCATGTTGTTACGTTTCCGCATTTGGTGCAATCTGCCGTCCCAGTTGTTGAAATCCCCCAAAATGGAAACGTTGCGGGCATTGGGGGCCCACACAGCAAAATAAACCCCTTTAACTCCATCCACCGTCATCAGGTGAGCACCGAGTTTTTCGTAAATACGGTGGTGGTTGCCTTCCCCAAACACATGGAGGTCAAAATCCGTCAGTTTGGGAGTTTTAAAACCATAGGGGTCATAAATTACTCTTTCGTGGCCATTTTCGGTAATTCTTAATTGATAATTCTTCGGTTCTTCCAACTCCAACACACATTCAAAAAAGTTGGGATGGTGGGCCGTGGTCATAATCACTTCCCGGCGATCGGTGGGAAGCAACACCGTTACCGCTTCAGCCGTGGGTAAATAGGCACGAATGACCCATTGATTGACCTTGCCGTGGTCCCCGAGGGGATGGCAGCCCAACACTTCAAAGGGATCGTGGTGAAGATTATGGACAATCTGATGGACTTGGTCAGCGTTGATGGTGTAGGTCATTCGGCTATGGTGATTTTTTAACGTTGGCAATACTGCAAGGGGTTTGCCCGCCCAAAGCTAGGGGAAGACAACTTGCTTCGCTGGTAATCTTCCTACTCCTGGCTATGACTGCGGAGAAAGGATTTTGATTCAAGTTAAACCTACTTTATACACTTTTTTGCAGTTTTCCCTGGCTCACTGTATTTATCAAGCATCACACCGCACAGTGATTTGAACATTCCAACCTAGCCAACGGTGGATTGGGGCACATTGAGGGGAACAGTTAGGGGCACTCCCACCTGGGGTTCCCATAGGGAAGCTTGTATCCCTTCGTCAATTAGGGACTGGCGAAATTGACTGAGATCGCCGTCTAAACGTAAAACTTTAGTTAGTAAACCGCTATAGTTCAATTCTGCGGCTCCAGAGGTGGGGACGATCGCCTGGGGATGGACAGTGCGACAAAGCTCCAGGGTGGTTTTCTGGCCATTGAGCACCGGCAGGAATCCGAGGATATTGATGCCAATGACGGGGGTTAAAACCACATCAATGGGCCCCAAGTCTTGCAGCTGGGGAGAGTGGAAACCGTGGGGTTCGTAATAGAGTTTGGTGCTGGTTTGTAGATCCGTTAACACATAGGCATTTTCCACCAGGGTGGGGCCAATGGGGGAACCGGGTAGAGCAAGGATTTCCACCCGGTCATTAAGCACAAATTTTTGGTTATGGGGTAAACCGGTGACTGTTTCATAGCCTAAATCCGTTGCTACTTCAGCGGCTTTGGGGGAACCAAGAACAGGCCAACTTTTGTCCAATTCTTTCAATGTGGGGGGATGGGCATGGTCTTCCAAACCCTGGGAAAGCAAAATCAGATCAATGTTTTCCAGAATTGCCAAGGGCTGGGAGCGAAAACCCCGAAATAACCAGGGCGTATTGCCAAAGGTTAGGTCCCCCACCAACCAAGGATCAAGCAAAATTCTCTGTCCGCCCATCTCAATTAGCCAAGAGTTGCTGTCGTACCAGGTGAGTTCCATAACCAATTTCTTCCCTGCTGATCGTTCCTCTCCATTGTAAACGATTGTAAAGAAGGGCTAGGTTTCAGAATAAAAGAACGGAAGAATTATTTGCTGGGCAAGTTGCTGGGTTGGCGATCGCCGTTGGGGGCCAAGCCTGAAAGCGCCAATGGAAAAAGGGCGGAAAAAAGGGGGAGAATTGCCAATTCATTGACCAAACAGTGAGGGGCATATCCCCCGCTAGACAATGGAAAACTAATCTATCCCACAGTAAGGTTTCCGCCACCAACCGACTCCCCCAATGGGTAATTTGGGCCCATTGCCGCTGGGGACAGTTAACTAAGCACAGACTGTTGCCCACATAGTTGTCGCTAGAAGCCATTAACAATAGACTTTCCCCCATTTCAAAACAATTAAATTGTCCTGGTTGCCAAGCCAACAGAGGGGTTTTATCGCCCGGAGCTAGATATTCCGTTACCCCAACCCCTTGAACGTTAAAGCTAGGAATGGGATTGGTTAACTCGGGGCCTTGTTTGACTGAGCCTTGGAATGTGCCCCGCAGTTGGCTACCGTCATTGAAGGTGTAGATCCATTGCCACGGCTGGGGAGATGGGGCGCTTTCCGTTGGGCGGCTCAAGTTAACGTTAATGGCGATCGCCAAGGGGGAAATGGAGAAACCTGCCCGATAATTTGCCCTGCCCATGATCTTCACCTTCCCCTACACCTAGGGATGATTACTCAGTGCGGTTATGTCCAGCTTATCGGTATTGCGCCTCTCTTGGGTGCCATACACTGAAGAGTCCGTCTTTTACCCAGTTACTAAACCCTTGTTGGAAGCTTTTAGCAGCGATAATTTTCTCTAAATGGTCTGAACTAAACTGGAATTATTCGCCACTTTAATTTCTCCTAATGTCATGCCTAGAATTTCAATTATTCGGCCTGAGCAAAGTTACACTTTTTCTGATTACTTCAAACTTAACTTTGCGCCCCAAGACATTCTGAGGCATTTTGGTGTCACTCTCCAACGTCAATCCCTCGATCTTCCCCAGTATTTAGGGTCCCTTAACCGTCTGGGTGACCTCAAGACTCGCCTGGAAGAAAGCTTACCCCGCCTCAGCCTCACCAGCGAAATGGCAAGGAGAGAATTTCTCATTGCTCCAGTGTTGACCGATGTTCTGCACTATACCCACGCAAACCTGGACGTTGAGTATCCCATTGTGGTTAGTAATCAACTAAAAGGTTCACTGGATTATCTACTACAAAATGATCAAACTTTCTTGGTAGTTGAGGCAAAAAATGAGGATTTGGAACGGGGTTTTGTTCAGCTTGCCATTGAATTGATCGCCCTTGACCAATGGATAGAGTCAGACCAGTCCGTCCTACAGGGGGCAATTTCCACGGGTAATATTTGGCAATTTGGCCAACTAGACCGGCAATCCCGTTGCGTAACCCAAGACCTTGACCTTTACCGCGTCCCAGCGGATCTTGAACATCTCCTAAGAGTTCTGGTGCAAATCTTACGACCAGTAAGCTAGGCTCAAACATTCCCATGGCGGACTATTTTTGTGTTCAGTTTTTCCTGGGGCCTTACAATCAAGGGCTGATCCTTCGTTACAAAACCACCAAAATTCTTTTATGACCGATTTGACCCTGGCCGCTCTCAAAACTGCTCCCCTGGCACAAGTACGCCAATATTTACTCCATCTGTTGGCCACCCATGCCTACAAGGAAGGGGATTTTATTCTTTCCTCCGGTCAACCCAGCACTTACTACATCAACGGTAAATTGGTCACCCTGCGGGCGGAAGGGGCCTTGGCGATCGGGCGATTGCTGTTGACAGAGTTGCCAGACCAAGTGGAAGCGGTGGCCGGGTTAACCCTAGGAGCAGATCCCATTGTCAGCGCTGTTAGTACGGTGTCTGCCTACGAAGAAAAACCTGTGGTCGCATTAATCATTCGTAAAGAAGCCAAGGGCCATGGCACCAAAGCCTACATTGAAGGGCCAGAGTTAGCTCCGGGAACAAAAGTGGTGGTGTTGGAAGATGTGGTCACCACCGGAAAATCCGCCATGCTAGCGGTGGAAAGGTTGCGGAATGCGGGCTACCAAGTTGACACAGTTATTTCCTTAGTCGATCGCCAACAGGGGGGCCGGGAATTTTACCAAAGCCAGGGTTTGACGTTCCAAGCGCTATTCACCATCGGTGATATTCAACAGGTTTACCGGCAGAAGTAGAATTTTTGGAGCTTGTGCTTAGAATCCCAATCCCCAACTTACTGACCGCCATACCAGCGCATTAATACCCGGGCTAAGCGTTGGGGGTCATGGCGTACCTGATGGCTTTTTTCATCCTCCTGCATCACATTGGCTAGCACAATGCGGCAACCCTTTTCGATCACTGCTTGCCGGTCCAGGTAAACGGGATGGGAATTTTCGGCGGCATATTTTTTCAACACCGGGGCAGAAGGGGGATTTCTCTGCACCAGCACAGCATCGTAGAGCCTTGCCGAAGAGACTTGATCGATCGCCGTTAAATGGTCTGAGACAGTGTAATTATCCGTTTCCCCTGGTTGGGTCATCACATTGCAGATATAAATGCGGGGCACCTTGGCCTTGGCGATCGCCGTTTGAATTTCGGGAATGAGCAAATTAGGCAAAATGCTGGTGTATAAACTGCCCGGGCCAATGATGATATAGTCGGCCGCTTTAATGGCCTTGAGCACCGCTGGCAAAGCCTTAGGGGATTCTGGTAAACAACCGATGCGCCGAATGCGTCCTTGGGCTTCAGGGATATTGGATTCCCCCTCCACATAGCGCCCGTCCTCCATTTCTGCCCACAATTTGACATCGTCCAGGGTGGCTGGCAACACCTTCCCCCGCACCGCTAAAACCTTCGAGCAGGCGATCGCCGCCATTTCCAAATCTCCGGTAATTTCCGCCATGGCAGTGAGGAACAAATTACCAAAACTGTGGCCCGACAGCCCATCCCCAGCTTTAAAACGGTATTGAAACAACTCTGTTAATAACTTTTCTTCGTCCGCCAGGGCCCCAATGCAATTGCGAATATCCCCTGGGGGCAACATACCCATTTCCCGTCGTAAACGCCCGGAGGAACCACCGTCATCGGCCACGGTAACAATGGCAGTAATGTTAGCGCTGTAATGTTTCAAGCCCCGTAAAAGAGTCGATAAGCCCGTACCTCCCCCCACTACGACAATTTTAGCCCCCTTATTAAGACGACGGTGGGCCAGTAGCACGTCCACCAATTCCTGGTCGTTATCCGGTTGCAACACCTCGGAAATAGAACCAACGGTGCGACTTTGACCCCAAAAGACAAAAAATAGTCCCAAGGCCAAAATCAGGGGCCCAGAAACATAGTTGGGCAAAAGATTGGTCAAAAACCCCAGGGTATCGGAAACAAATTCCGTAATGCGAAAAATGGGGGTCAACTTAACCCAAATGGCCAAGCCCAAAAACATTAAAGTCAAACCAACGGCGCTGATCACCATCCAACGTTTGACAAACAGTCCCGGAGCCATCCATTTGAACCAGCGGTTAACCCTGGGGGAGGTGTGCTGGGAAACCCGATCGCCAAACTTCCGTTGTTCGGTTTTCAACTTGCGCATGGCGGACTTAGCGGACTTAAAGCGGCTATGGCTCATGGGCTAGGGAAGCAGAGGGGGAGAAGAAAGGGCAATGGGACGATAAAGCAAATTACTCCTTAACGCATTAAGGGGAAACCAATCGCTACCGATTTTACCTCTTCAAAGTATGCCAACGTCTAAATAGACAAGATACAATCAGAATCTATCTGTGTCTTTTTCACCCTTGAAAAGGTGCGTTTATTATGAATAGTCCTGTTGATCGTATTTTGATTTTCGACACCACGCTTCGCGATGGGGAACAGTCCCCCGGAGCCACCCTGACCGTGGAAGAAAAACTATCGATCGCCAGGGCTCTAGCCCGTTTAGGGGTGGATATTATCGAAGCGGGTTTTCCCTTTGCTAGCCCCGGGGATTTTGAGGCGGTGCAGAAAATTGCCCAAACGGTGGGTACGGAAAATGGGCCAGTAATTTGCGGCTTAGCTCGGGCCACCCAAAAAGATATCAAAGCAGCGGCGGAAGCGTTAAAACCAGCGGCTAAACACCGTATTCACACCTTCTTAGCTACGTCGGACATTCACCTGGAGCACAAGTTAAAGAAAACCAGGGCGGAGGTGTTGGCGATCGTGCCGGAAATGGTGGCCTATGCCAAATCCTTAGTGAATGACATTGAGTTTTCCCCGGAGGATGCCGGGCGCAGTGATCCCGAATTTCTTTACCAAGTGTTAGAAGCGGCGATCTCCGCCGGAGCCACCACGATCAACATTCCCGATACGGTGGGTTACACAACCCCGGCAGAATATGGGGCTTTAATCAAGGGTATTGCCGATAACGTGCCTAACATTGACCAGGCGATTATTTCCGTCCATGGCCACAACGATTTGGGCTTAGCGGTGGCCAATTTTCTGGAAGCGGTGAAAAATGGGGCTCGACAACTGGAATGTACCATCAATGGCATTGGCGAACGGGCTGGCAATGCCGCCTTGGAAGAATTGGTCATGGCTTTACATGTGCGCCGCAGTTACTTCAATCCCTTTTTGGGTCGCCCCGCCGATTCCACCGCACCTCTGACCAACATTGACACTAAACATATTTACGCCACTTCCCGCTTGGTGTCGGAGTTAACGGGGATGATGGTGCAACCCAATAAGGCCATTGTTGGCGCTAATGCCTTTGCCCATGAATCCGGCATTCACCAGGATGGGGTGCTAAAAAATAAGCTCACCTACGAAATCATGGATGCGGAATCCATCGGTTTAACCAATAATCAGATTGTGTTGGGTAAACTCTCCGGCCGCAATGCCTTTGGCACTCGCTTAAAGGAATTGGGTTTTGACCTAAGCGATACGGAATTAAATAACGCCTTTATTCGCTTTAAGGAAGTGGCGGATAAGCGTAAAGAAATTACCGATTGGGATTTAGAGGCAATCGTTAACGATGAAATTCGCCAACCCCCCGAACTCTTCCGTTTGGAACGGGTACAGGTTTCCTGTGGTGAGCCTTCTGTGCCCACCGCTACCCTAACCATTCGTACCCCGGCTGGCCCAGAAGAAACCGCTGTGGCGATCGGTACGGGCCCGGTGGATGCAGTGTATAAAGCTATTAATCAGATTGTGCAATTGCCCAATGAGCTGCTGGAATATTCCGTCACCTCCGTCACCGAAGGCATTGATGCATTGGGTAAAGTGAGTGTGCGTCTGCGCCATAACGGGGTGATCTACACCGGCTATGCGGCCAACACGGATATCATTGTCGCCTCGGCCCGGGCCTATCTGGGGGCATTAAACCGTCTTTATGCTGCCCTGGAGAAATCCCGGGAGCATCCCCCCGTCGTCGCTTCCCTTTAATGGCCCGGTGACAGTTACGCCAGGCTAAGTCGGATTAATTGGTAGCAAACATCACAATTTGTTGCTAAACCCCCTCCCATCCCCATGGACAAGGGAGGAAAGACCTATAATTTGGCCATGATCCCCGGGGATGTTGTGACTCCGGGGACGCCTTTTTTCGCTCAGATGCCTTGGATGAACATTTGGTCTCGTTTCAAGTTTCCCCCGATGCCATGGTGGGTTGCTAAACAAAGAAGCTTGGGGGGATTATCCCTGACTCCTAGTTTGTGGGAATTGGAACGGGACAACCAAGAACGTAAACCCACCGCCACTAATTTGGAGCATCGACAACAGCGGGAAATTGACCAACTCAAACGGCAGTTACTGGAAGCGGAACAAGCGAAGGAAAAATTAGCCCGGGAATTAGCCCAACATCAGAATTCGCCGTCCCAACCCCCGCCTCCCGTTTCCGGTTTGCAAACGGCTTTAGCTCGCCTGGGACAGTGGGGCATTCTCAGCCGCGATTTATATGGATTTTTTGATCAAGCTACGGAATTGATCCGCACTGCCTTGGGGGTAGATTACTGTGGTCTTTGGGAACTTTTGCCCAATCGCTCTGCCCTGGTCCTTTGCGCTGGGGATGGTTGGGACAAGGCCTTGGTGGGCAACTATACCATTGATGCCACCAATCGTTCCTATGCTGGCTATACCATTCAACATAATGGCGATCGCCGGATGGAAGATTATGAACCTATTGTCGAACTAGATTTGAGGATAAGTACCAAATTTCGGGCTTCCCCTTTACTGCATAACCTTGGTATTGTCAGCGGCATAAATTTAATGGTAGCGGGGCCCCGCACCGCATTCGGAGTTTTGGGGGTTTATAGCCTCACTGCCCGTAAATTTACCGAAGAAGAAATTGAATTTCTCAAGGTAGCTAGCCATATCCTTGCCGCGGCCATTGATCGCCAGGAATATGAAGAGAGACTATTACTGTTACAACAGGCGATCGATGCCAGCTCCAACGGCATTTTGATCACCGATGCCCTGGGCTCAGACAATGCGGTAGTCTATGCTAACCAAGGTTTTGAAACTATTACCGGTTTTAATCGGGAGGAAGTGATTGGGCAAAACTGTCGTTTTCTGCTCAATGAAGACCGCCAAGGGGAACAAAATAAACAATTAGAAAAACTCCGCACGGCGATCGCCCACGGCCAGGAGTGTGAAGTAGTTCTGAAAAACTATCGCAAGGATGGCGCATCTTTTTGGAATCATTTATACCTTTCCCCCATCTATAACCAGCAAAATTTCCTGGTTAATTTCATCGGTATTCAAACCGATGTTACTCAACAAAAATTAGCAGAGCAACAGCTACGGGCCAGTGAAGAATTCTTCAGTAGCATGATTGTCACCATCACCGATGGGCTATTAATTGTTGATCAAGAAGGCATTATCCAATTTGTCAACCCCGCCGCCAGGGAGATGTTCAAACGACAGGAAGGCGAACTGCTCCAGCAACCCTTTGGTATTCCTTTTGTGGCGGATCAAGCAACGGAAATTACCCTTACCCCCCTCGATGGCAGCATGGTGGTGGCGGAAATGCGGGTGTCTCCCATTCATTGGCAAAAGGGTAAAGCCTTTTTGGTTTCCCTGCGGGACATTACAGAACAGCACCAAGCCCGTCTAGCCCTGGCAGAAAGTGAGAAAAAATATCGTTATATAGTCGAGCTGACTTCCGAAGGCATTTGGATTTTGGACCAAGACCAACAAACTACCTTTGCCAACCAGCAATTGGCAGATATGTTGGGTTATTCGGTGCAGGAAATTTTAGAGAAAAATATTACTGCTTTTGTCCTTGCCATTCACCATTTACCAGAGTCCCAAAATAGTCACCAAAAGACTTTGCAATCTTTCCCTCGCTGTGTGTTACCCAACCATGGTCAGGTTTACGATGTCCAGTTCCAACGGCGAGATGGCAGTGTGCTCTGGGGTTTGGTGTCCCGCAGTGCTTGGTATGACCAATGGGGCAATTATCGGGGGGAACTGGCCATGCTAACGGACATCACCAAACGGAAATCCGCTGAGCAGGCCCTGTCCGCTAGTGAGCAACGCTTGGAGGGAATTTTGGGCTCCATTCAGGATGTGGTTTGGTCTGCCGATGCGGTCAGTTTTGCTACCCTTTATCTCAATCCCACCACGGCCATGGTCTATGGTCAATCCCTAGAAGTCTGTTACCAGAGCCAAAATTTTTGGTTTGAACAGGTCCACCCTGGCGATCGCCTTTTGCTGGAACATCATCTGCAATTGTTGATGGAAAAAGACCAGACGGAGTTGGAGTATCGCATTGTCCAACCGGGGGGCAAGGAGCGATGGCTATTTCGCCGTAGTCAATTAGTGCGGGATGGCGAGCATCAACCCCTACGCATTGACAGCATTGACAGTGACATCACCGAGCGCAAATTGGCGGCGGAAAAACTCCACTACAACGCCAACCACGATTCCCTGACGAATTTGCCCAATCGATCAATGTTTCTCGATCGCCTGGGCCATGCTCTGCAAAGAAATTTGCGTCGTCGGGATTTAAGATTTGCGGTGCTATTTCTGGATTTAGATGGCTTTAAAATTATCAACGATAGTTTGGGGCACAGTTGTGGGGATTTACTGCTCCAGGGCATTGCCCATCGTCTGCGCCAATGTTTGCGGCCAGAAGATACGTTAGCCCGTTTGGGGGGGGATGAATTCACCATGTTGATTGAAAACATCACCTGTCCCGAAGACGTGATCGCCGTGGCCCAAAGAATTCACCAGGAACTGCAAAAACCGTTTAACTTGAACGGCCAGGAAATTTTCACCAACACCAGCATTGGCATTGCCCTTAACCATCCCCACTATGGCCATCCCCAGGATGTTTTGCGGGATGCAGACACGGCCATGTATCGAGCTAAGGCCGCAGGTAAGGGCCGCTACGCTATTTTCAACCAGACCATGCACCACCATGCTGTGCAGAGGCTCCAGCGGGAAAATGACCTACGGCGAGCCATCGATCGCCAGGAATTGCAGTTACATTATCAACCGATTGTCTGTCTCAAGACTGGACAGTTACAGGGGGTTGAGGCCTTAGTGCGCTGGCAACATCCCGAAGAGGGTCTGATCCTACCCGAAGAATTTGTGGCGATCGCCGAGGAAACGGGCTTAATTGTGCCCATGGGGGATTGGATTCTCTGGGAAGCAAGCCGACAAATACTAGAACTTAAACAAAGTTTTCCCCAATTGTCCCATCTCCAAGTCAGTATTAACGTTTCCAGTCGGCAATTACGGGACCAACGGCTACTAAAAACAGTGGATGAAATTCTTTCCAGCACGAACCTGGCCCCCCAGGACCTCAAATTAGAAATTACCGAGAGTTTATTGATCGATAATTTGGACTTGGCCGCTGATGTACTGAAAAGTTTAGGGCAAAGAAATATCCAAATTTCCCTCGACGATTTTGGCACGGGCTATTCCTCCCTCAGCTACCTGCATCGCTTTCCCATTAACACTATTAAAGTGGACCGCTCCTTTGTGAACACCATGGAGCCCAACAACCAAAACACTGCCATTGTCCACACCATTGTGACCCTGGCCCACACCCTCGGATTAGACGTGATTGCCGAGGGCATTGAAACGGAACGGCATCTAACCCAACTCCATTGGCTGGGGTGCGATGCAGGGCAAGGATATTATTTCGCCCGGCCTATTCCCTCAGAGGATTTGCTAGATTTTTTAACCATCCAAATACCCCGTTGGTCTGTGCCCGCTGTGATGGAATGCCATGGGGATAGGAAAGAGCCATTTTCTCCATAGGTCTATGAGTGCTACGGCGATCGCGGAGTATATTGAAAAAAACTCTAACCTAGAGAGTAAGAACTATGACCTTGCAAGAGATCCAATCCCAAATCCTAAAATTACCGACCCAAGACAAATGGGAGTTGGTTCAAACTCTTCTAAATGCCATCCAAAAAGATACTACTGACTTCAAAACACCCTCAAAGAAAACCTATCCTCTGCGCGGCTTACCCATCACTATTAGTGAAGATTTTGATGATTCCATGCCAGAATTGTGGGAGGCACTAACGGAATGATTCTCCTTGATACCCATACTTGGCTGTGGTTACTTCACGATCCTAATCAATTATCCACCCCGGCCCAGAGCATTATTGCCGAATTTGAAAACAACAATAGCATTCTTATTTCCAGTATTTCAGTCTGGGAAATTGCCACTAAACAAAGCCTCAATAAACTGCAACTTCCTCTACCGATTCACGAATGGTTTGAATTAGCCAAACAACAACCTGGGACAGTTATTGAACCTCTTTCGTCTTCCGACGCAATTGATAGTGCTAATCTGCCTGGAAACTTTCATAAAGACCCGGCCGACAGGATCTTAGTGGCGATCGCCCGGCGGTATGAAATCCCATTGATTACCTGTGACCAAAAAATCTTGAACTATTCGCATGTAAAAACCATTTGGTAAAACCCACCATAGGTCAGAGGGTTATCAAGGAAATACAAAAGGTGGGTAATCCACAGATAGGCTGGGGGTATTGTCCACAAACCTTATCTTGACGTAATTGCCGAGGGCATTGAAACGGAACGGCATCTAACCCAACTCCATTGGCTGGGGTGCGATGCAGGGCAAGGATATTATTTTGCCCGGCCTATTCCCTCAGAGGATTTGCTAGATTTTTTAGCCATCCAAATACCCTGTTGGTCTGTGCCTGCTGTGACAGAATGCCATGGGGATAGGAAAGAGCCATTTTCCTGAAAATAGTGACAAAATAGCGATTTTTTACCGGGGATGGAGTAGCCTTTGTATGTCGGCGACCAGTCGGCTCAGCTTTCCATTTTCTACATAGGTCTATGAGTGCTACGGCGATCGCCCCCCGTTGGTTTGTTAAACAGGACATTGATGGCTTCTTTGGCCTGGCGGTGAACAACTTGGTGCAGATCCTGGTAATTGTGGGATTAACCCAATCGGTGTTGCAATTTCCTCCCACCCTGATCTATGGGCGCATTTTGCCCAGCATTGCCATTAGCTTAATTGTTGGCAACTTTTATTACAGTTGGTTGGCCTATCACCAGGGAAAAAGAGAAGGAAGGGATGACATCACCGCTTTGCCCTATGGCATCAATACAGTCAGTTTGTTTGCCTATGTTTTTCTGGTTATGCTGCCGGTGCGATTATTGGTGATCGGATCCGGGGCCAGCAGTGAAGCGGCGGCAGAATTGGCCTGGCAGGCGGGCTTAGTGGCCTGTTTCGGCTCCGGTCTGATTGAATTGGGGGGAGCCTGGGGAGCGGATTGGTTACGGCGTTATACCCCCAGGGCCGCTCTACTTTCCACCCTAGCGGGCATTGCGTTGACTTTCATTGCCCTAGGTTTTTTCCTCCGTACCTATGCCCATCCCTTAGTGGGTATTTTGCCCTTGGGAGTTATTCTGCTCAGCTATTTCGGCAAGGTTACTTTCCGTTTGCCGGGACTAAAATTGGCGATTCCCGGGGGATTAATGGCCATTGTGCTGGGCACTGGCCTGGCTTGGATAACGGGATTAGTCGCTTGGGATGCTCCACAGGTGGAAGCGGCGATCGCCCCCTTGGGAATTTATCTACCCAGCCTTGATTTAGTTAGCCTCTGGCAAGCAAAAGGGGTATTAGTCAGCTATTTCAGCATCATTCTGCCCATGGGGTTGTTCAATTTGGTGGGCAGTTTGCAAAACCTGGAAAGTGCGGCGGCGGCAGGGGATGATTATCCAACTGCTCCCTGTTTAGCAGTGAATGGCCTGGGCACTATTGCGGCGGCCCTATTTGGCTCCTGTTTTCCCACCACCATTTACATTGGTCATCCCGGTTGTAAGGACATGGGGGCAAGGATTGGTTATTCCTGGCTCAACGGTTTGGTGATGGCGGTTTTATGTCTCACCGGTAGTCTGAGTTTATTGGTTTATCTGATTCCCATCGATAGTGCCATGGCGATCGTGCTCTGGATTGGCATCATCATTGTCAGTCAAAGTTTTAGTGCCACCCCGGTCAACCATTACCCCGCTGTGGTCATTGGCCTGTTGCCGGGCATTGCCGCTTGGGGGGCCTTAGTGGCAAAAAATTCTCTCCGGGTGGCAGGTCTAGGCACTCCGGATAATCCCATTACTCCAGAATTGGTACCTGTTTTTCAACAGGCAGATTTGTTTATCACCGGAGCCTTTGCGTTGGAACAGGGATTGATTTTTTCTGCCATGATCCTGGCCGCCATGACCGTTTACATCATTGAGCAAAAATTTGGCCTAGCTGCCCTCTGGGCGATCGCCGCTGGAATTTTATCCTGGTTGGGGTTAATGCACAGTTACCGCTGGACAGGGGCGGACACAGTGATGGCCTTGGGATGGGGGGCTGGGGCCAGTTGGGCCATCAGTTACTTTTTGCTGGCTTTGTTATTGATTTATGTGCAGTGGACTAACCCCAAAGGGCAAGATTGAGCGTTATTAAACTTCAAGAAGTGAAATCTTACCCGCCTACAAAGCAATTTGCCGCATGAGGATTGGACCAGAAAGTTCCCAGTTTAGTTTTATTGCTCTTTTATCAACGAAATCTTAGATCTCGAGCTAAAATACTGGAATATCAGAGATATAGTAGTTTCAAATAAGGCTGAGACGCTAAATGCCACAGTAAGAACGGATAATTTTATCAAGAGACGTGTCAATAGGAGCGTACATTCTAGCTCGTTTCAAGACACTAAAGTCATGCTCAATATC